>JBLIFI010000533.1:0-3414 GCA_047633715.1 Flammeovirgaceae bacterium | reverse complement strand
ATGAGTTCCGCTTTCTCTAGTTTTTTGATGACTTCTATCAAGCTGGAAACCTCGGTTTCAAGTAATTGGGCAATCTCAGAGATGTTTTTCGCTTTTTTTGCCCAATAAATCAGCTTAGTTTCCAACTCCGAAAGTTTCCCTCTCTCATCTAAATCCAACCTTGCCTTGTAAACAGGATGCCTTTCCAAAATCCGATAAGATGCGCCACTCAAATGCGTTTTATTTAACTCGGCAGTTCCTAAATCTAAATTGATTTCCACCAACGGATTTACTAAAACAAATCGCTTTTCAGGTTCAGAAAAATCAGTTTTGAAAGGTTTGAGAATTGGTTTCCCGATTGATTTTGGCAACAAAGCAATTACCGCATTATAATGAGGTTCTATATTGGGTTCATTCCAAATTTGCTTTTCTTCTTCCAACTCAAAAAGGGCAATTTCTGGCATAATGAAATGCTGAAATCCATGCTTTTTCCCAACTTCTGAAAAAAGAGAGTTATATTCTTTTCCATGCAATTGCCTTTCTCCACGCTCAAAAAATGGCTCAGGCTCGGCATTGGTCAAATGTACGTGTGGGAAGAGCGAAATTCCATCGGGAGAAATGGCTCGCAACATTTCGGGAATGAAAACCGACTGTTTGTATTTATGGAGTGAATCCAACCCGTAAATTACTTTTATACTATCAGTTCTGATTGGCAACGGCTGACTCAAATTTGTGAAAATAATATGCTGATTTGCCTTTCTCTTCTCACCTGAAAACCAATAATCGAAACCTTGGTAGCCTAAAATATCTGTGTTTCCCTCCCAAACAGATAAGATATTTTGCTCTGGAAATAAAGAGGTCAACCAATTTGAAGTCCAACCTGTTCTGCACCAAGTATCCAAAATCCAATCGCCAGGTTGGAGTGTTTGGCGCATCAATTCTATGAATGGATAAATTGCCCGAGTCGATTCATTGAATGGTTGAAAAGCGGCATAAGCATCCACAGAAGGTCTTTGCGCTTTTTTAGTGAGGAAATCGTGGCAGTTACTTCGGTTGGTTTCAATTTTATTTCGGAAACTATTCACTCGCCCCAAAGAAGACTCGGCCAAATAAATATCTGTTTCATGGAAATATACAATCCCTTCCAAAACGGGCGTAATGGTTTGACAATTCGCACACAAAAGCGCAATTACCGAATCCTCCAACCCATTTCTTATTTCTGAGAATGAATTATGGCAATTTGGGCAAGAAAGTATTTCGGGAAGTGGCATAAGTTAGCTGAGTAATAAGTAACTATAGAACAGGTTTTTAACTCGAATTTATATGGCATCAGCTATTTAAGTGAATAAAAACCGTTCATACTTGACGACTCGGAGAGTCGTGGTACAGTTCTAATTCGTACCACGACTCTCCGAGTCGTCAAGTTACTACGATACTAAATATGATTTGTTAGGTTAACAGAATTGAGCGTTCATACTTGAACCTCAAAAAGCAGAATATATATTTCTAATCCCGCTCAAATAAAATCCTTTCGCCTTTTTTCTCCTCAAAAAATCGTCCTCTGTGGTGAGCCAAATGCCCTGAAACGAAAGTATAAACCACTTCCGAATTAAATGTTTGTCCCATAAATGGCGACCAAGCACATTTATAGTTGGTGTTTTCTGGTTGGACTTTATATTTCGCATTCAAATCTACTAAAGCTAAATCTGCCCAATAGCCTTCTCTCAAAAATCCTCTTTCCTTGATTTGGAAACAGTCTGCGGGAGCATGGCACATTTTTTCAATCACTCGCTCCAAACTTATTTTTCCTTGTTTGTGGAGTTCCAACATCATTTGCAAACCGTGTTGCACCAAAGGCAAACCCGAAGGCGCATTCCAATAATTATTATCTTTTTCCGCTCTCGTGTGAGGTGCGTGGTCGGTAGCGATAATATCAATTCGGTTGTCGAGCAAAGCTTTTAAAACCGCCTCTTTGTGTCGAGCTTCTTTCACAGCAGGATTGCACTTGATTTCCGTTCCGTATTTCTCATAATCATCTTTGCTGAACCATAAGTGATGCACACAGGCTTCTGCGGTAATTCGCTTCTCTTTCAGCGGAATTGAGTTTGTGAAAAGCTCTGTTTCCTCAGCTGTGCTAATGTGGAGAATATGAAGGCGAGTATTATGCTTTTTTGCCAAATCAATTGCCATGGAAGATGATTTGTAGCAAGCTTCCACATCTCGAATTTCTGGGTGATAATGAATGGGCATATCATCGCCATATTTGGCTCGATAGATTTTCTCATTGGCTCTGACAGTTTCCTCATCTTCGCAATGCGTGGCAATTAGCAAATCTGCCTTGCTGAAAATAGACTCCAAGGTTTTCTCATTATCCACCAACATGTTTCCTGTGGAAGAACCCATGAAGATTTTCATTCCACACACTTTGTTTTTGTCAGTTTTCAGAGCTTCTTCCAAATTATCGTTGGAAACTCCCATGAAGAATGAGTAATTGGCGAGCGATTTCTCTTTCCCAATCTGATATTTTTCCTCCAACAATTCTTGTGTAAGTGTTTGCGGATTGGTATTTGGCATTTCCATGAAAGTGGTTGTGCCTCCTGCAACTGCTGCTTTTGCTTCTGTATAAATCTCTGCCTTATGCGTCAATCCTGGCTGGCGGAAATGCACTTGGTCGTCAATCACGCCAGGCATTAATATTTTCCCTTCTGCATCTACAATCGTGTCAGCATGAAGTCCACTCAGGTTTCTATCAACTCGTTCAATTCGTCCATTTTTTATGAGCAAATCAGTTTCAAAAATTTTGCCTTCGTTTACGGCTTTGGCATTGATTATCAGTGTAGCGGACATATTCAGAGTATCAAGTAATGAGTAGTAAGTATTGAGATGATAGTGCTGTAGCTAAATTTAATGATAAGGAAAATTGTTTTCAAAAATCCATAAGAGCTATTCAGCAATTTACTTTTAGCTATGGCAAAACCACAGATATAATGAAGCGAAAACGTTGTTGCTATTCTCTAATCACCAAATAACCAATATAGGCAACATACAGAAATACGAATATGATTCCTTCCCAACGGTCTATGGAGTTTTTCTTGCCTGTTGCCATCGTGAGAATAATTAAACTACTTGCGCCAACTAAAATCATTAGGTCTTCATTAGAAATACCCATGAATGGAAGTGGGCGGATGGATGCGCTAATTCCCAAAATCCAGAGGAGATTGAAAATATTTGAGCCAATTACATTCCCGACAGCAATATCTGTGTTCTTTTTATAAGCTGCTGTGGCAGAAGTTACCAATTCGGGTAAGGAAGTTCCTACTGCTACAATGGTCAAGCCAATGAAGTTCTTGGAAATTCCGAAAGACTCAGCAATTGCAATTGCGCCATCTACTACCCATTTTCCACCAAAAAATAGGGCTACAATTCCCAAAGTGA
>JBLIFI010000532.1:0-3430 GCA_047633715.1 Flammeovirgaceae bacterium | reverse complement strand
GATGGAACTTGCCTTCAAGTATGAACGACAAACTGCTGATAAGAAATAAATTGTGATAATTATCAAAATATACTGTTAGAAGTTTTCAAAAATCACTTCCAAATCCAACCGTTCAACCACTCGCAGGGTCTTGCAGACCACTCCGAGGGATTCACTTTTTTAGGTTAAAGAATACTTTTTTCAAACTCTTCAATTCCAATTATCTCTCCGTTGTCAGCTTGCTGAATAGCATGGAAAATTCCCTTTTTCTGTTCTGATGATAGAATTTCTGTTTCTACGCTACTTTCCAATTCCAGCCCAAGCTGTTCAATCAATTGAGTAAAAAAATCAGTTTTATCTTCTGGGACATTTATGACAAATTGTTTCATAGTTTTGAATATTAGTGATTATATAAAATTACACAAATGACCATTCATTTCATAACTATACGAAATCGAAGAAGAAAAATATTGGCGAGAAATATACTTCGCCAATTTACTATTTCTCCACCCTCTTTTCTCTTCTTTTATTCTTCCCTCAAAGCAACTGCGGGCAGAATCTTTGCCGCTTGGCTACTTGGCAACACAGCACAAAGTGTAGTGAGCAAGAAAACAAGTAGGAAACTGCATAAAATTGCCAATAAATAAATTTCTGTGCTGACATCGAACACGTTCATAATTGGAAACTGGACAGCGAAAAATATTCCGATTATCACTCCAAAAGAAGCTAAAATCCACATTTCGTTTACAAATTGCTGGCTAATTCTTGCACGAGTTGAACCTAAAGCTTGTCTCAATCCAATTTCCCCTTTTCTTTGATTAATGTTATACCAAAGTACTCCGAATAAGCCCAAAGCCACATTTATAAGTAAAAACCCACAAATTACGGACATCACAATCAAGGGAAGGGAAATAATACGGTTGGCAACAATTCGTTTACTGTCTAAATATTCTAGTTCGAAAGACACATCGGGAGAGATTTGTGCGAGTGAACGCATCATTTTCTCTTCGAAAGCTACATCAGCATCTTTATTTGTTTTGATGAGAATACGAGCAGAAGCAAAGTTTTCATGGTTGATTTGCACAAACATTCCATACTTAGGTTCGGTAAATTCGTTTCTTCTACGAAATTTATCAATCACTCCTACTACCATAAATTCTCTACCCCAGAATGAAAGTATTTGTCCTACTGCTACTTCGCCTGGTTCAAAAAGGGCATCTCTAATCATTTTGTTGATCACTACGGAAGGTATTTTACTGGAGATGGTATCTGCATGTTCGTACCAACGCCCTTCAACCATTTCTATTTCCAATGTTTTTGCATACTCGGCATCGGTATCAAAATAATCGGTAGTTATACTTATATCATTTCTAGTTACTGTTGTGTTGTTGTTGCTGAAAGCGAAGGGAAGTGAGTGCTCAGTAAGTGCTATGTTTTCTACTTCTGGGAACTGTGAGAGTTGCTCCTGCATCTGTCTTGATTTCTCCCATGCCTGTGCTTTTTCCATTTGTCCCCAATTAATACTGAGCACAGAAATATCGTCATAGTTATAGCCAAGTGGTTTTCTGTAGTTATTGAAATTATAGATTGCGAAAGTCAATACTGCAAAAAACACAATAAAGCTCAAAAATATTTCTATAATCAGGAGCGCATTTTTGCTTTTCCTGTTCCAAATTAGTTTTAAAAGGTGCTTGAACATTTTTTTTAGGATTTGTTGATGAGACGATTTGTTGATTCGATGATGAAAAGATATGTAGATATGTGGATTTGGAAATACAAAGACTAAAAACTAATCATCGCATCAACTCATTACCACATCAACACATTATCATTTCCCATTTCCACGCAATACGGTTGCCGCTCGCATTTTAGACATTCGGAAAGCAGGATAAACACCCGAGAGAATACCAAAAGCAAACGTAATTCCCAATCCAATCAGAAAGATTTTTAAATTGATTGTGAGGTGTGCATGGGGAATGAATTGACTGAAATTCAGCATTGCCAAAACGCCAACTGTCATAATAATACCAAGCAAGCCACCAATAAATGTGATGATTATGTTCTCTACCAAAAACTGCTTCACAAGTGCGCCATCAGAAGCTCCAAAAGCTTTTCTGACTCCGATTTCCGAAGCTCGCTCCATAATTCTGGTAATGTTCAGGTTTACCAAATTAATGGCTGGCAAAAGCATAAACAGCAACATAAAACCTCCGAAAATCATATAAAAAATGTGTGCTTTATCGTCTTCGCTATCTTTATTATCAAAAATTTCTCGTGTATAAACTCCTAAATAGTTGTCGGGAAATAAGTTGAAAATATCATAACCTTTATGGTAAGATTGGATATCAAGGTTGTTAATCATTTGAGCAAATTCCGCCTTAATTTCCTTAAAATCTGACTTGTCTTTTGCCTGCATTACTCCAAAGAAAATACCTCTTAAACTCTTTTCTTCCTCAAAATTTTCAGGGGAAACCGTATAGGGCAAATACATATCGCCCGAAGCATGAATATTCATAAATGACACATCTTCAACCACTCCAACCACACGATATTTTATATTGTTTGCTTCAATCATTTTCCCAACAGCTTCTACGCCTTTCCCAAAGTAATTGTTCTTTGACGATTCGCTGATAACCGTTACGTAATCATGGCTCTCTAGCTCAGTTTTATTGTAGCCTTTTCCTTCTATAAAATTAAAGCTGAATACATCCCAATACTCAGAATCGGTATATCGAGTCGATAAATCTAATTTTTGACTGCCCGTAAACGCATTATAAGTCTCTTGCATTTTAAATAGGGTAATTCGCTCAGGTGTTTTCAACTTCTTTATATGATTTTTAAGGAGATAAAAACCAACAGGATTATTGCTGCTATTTGTTTTTGCCGAGTCTGTCATGTTCGTTTTTATGACATACAGGTTTCTATCTCGTTTATCATCAACCTTATTTGGGCTGATTGCGTGGTCATAGAGGGAAATCAGAACCATCATTACCATGAGCGTAAAGCTGATTCCGAACAAGCTGACGAAGGAGAAAAACTTCTTTCTTCGCATTACTTTGAGGGCGAGTTTTATATAATTTTTTAGCATAGTTTTATCAGTAGTCAGTTAACAGTTAGATTTTTGATGTATGAGGTGTGATTTACGATTGAGAAAAAAATGAACCGTGATTAGTTAGATTTACTTGATTTGTTTTGTGAGATTTTTTTTAGTGCATGACAATTTTAAAATTGGCTTTCAACCTCTACCGTTCAACCACTCGGAGAGTCTTTTGGACTACTCCGAGGGATTCACTTCACTTTTTGTCATGTACTAAAGAAAATCTTGTATTTCAATTCTTTGAGATTTTTTACAAAGAATTTCGTGTGCCGTTTATATCTCGAATTTTGGATTGAATATTTCCCCATTCTCACATCTGCTAATTTTCACATCAACTCATCATCAAATCCTTTC
>JBLIFI010000531.1:0-3440 GCA_047633715.1 Flammeovirgaceae bacterium | reverse complement strand
CTGGCACGGGGTTGAAATCTCCAGAAATATCAACTCCATCAAACTTGAGAGAAGAAACTCCATTTGTGGGAGTTATAATGTCTGTATAGTAGAAGAAAGAAGCGACAGGAAAAGCATCGAATGCACTGAAAGTTATATTTTTCAGTAATTGTTCATTCGGGCTAAGCGTAATCAGAAAAGGGTCTCCAAGGTTGGTATTAGGAACAGGAACAGGAGTATCACACGGAATACTTGTGCTAAACTGATTAACTGATATGGGTTTGTCTGAAACAATATTTGTAACACTTGTTAGGTTCATTCTTGGGTTAGTTTCTTGTGAGGCATTTGGCCAAACATCCCCTTTGTTAAGTGTTACGACCATTCCTCCTATATTGACAATAGTGGCGTCTTCAGCGGCAATTATTTTTATGAAATCTCCACTAATTCGCCTTTGGTAGGGTACGGCAATAAAACTGGTTCCCCAAGTACTAGTCGGATATAGTTGTTGGAAAAGGTGGTCAAGCCCTTGGTTACTACAGCTACCCGCCCTAGTTCTGTCTGTACCTGAGAAGACAGCAAAATTGTTACAGCTACTGCCCGATGAGCTTGCGCCTGTCACTCTAGTGCCTGTCAAATCTTGATTAGAACTTATCAAAAAAGTTTGACCTTCATTCAGTGTAACTGTGAATGGCACATTGGCAGGTTGCCCAGAAATTAGGGAGACGGTAGGAGTTATTTCAATCCTAGTATTACTTTCCGTTGCCAACACAGAGGCAACACTGGGGAAATTCCCTTCTACTTCAGAGACAAGAAAGTACTCTTTTCCTAATGCAAAAGTTGGTAGTAGAACTGTGGCATCTGCGCTAAATGTGTTTAGCCTATTTAGGGCATAGGCACTAAAACTCGCACCATTGTCCGACATAATTCTAATTCCCTTTTGCTCTATTCCAGAGGCTGGAGAAAGCCCGGCAATAGAGTTAATCTCGATTTTTTCAGTAGAATTCGGTGAGATAAAAAAGGTCTTGTCAGCATCCGTTCCATTGGGAAAGTCAACAGTGACTACTGCGGAATCTTTCGTGCTCAAATAAATAAACATACTTTTTCCACCACCCGTATGTGGCAAGAAACTAAGCCAAAAATCTGTTCCTTCTGTTGATTGAGCAGAAGATTGATTCAAGGAAGAAAAAAATGCTAAAAAGCCAATAAATAATAATTTGTAGTAGTTCGGAAATCTCATTTGTGGAATATTGTAGTAGTAAAATCTCGTATTGCTTTATCTATTGGTGCAAAACCATTGCCAAAGATAAGGCTAAAATCACTTGAAAAGAGAAGTTAATGGCTAAAATGGCATTTTGAAGTCTTTTTTTTGTACTAAAACTTGATTAAAATTAGGATGCCAAACTATTTCCAAAATCAGAAGTTGATAGAACTATTCTCATTTATTCTAGACAATTCAATCCAGCATTATGTCAAAAATCACAAATTGCGAGCATATTTTCTTCGACTTAGACCACACTCTTTGGGACTTCGACCGAAACTCTACCGAAACCTTAGAGGAAATGTATTTGGAATACGATATTGGGTTTCATGGGAATATTAGTAGTGAGCTGTTTTTGGAGGCTTTTTACGAAACGAATGCAGAGCTTTGGGGACTATACAATCAAAGTAAAGTAGATAAAAACCAGATTAGGGTAGAACGATTCAACCGAATGTTTGGCAGATTGGGAATTGACCCCACGCCATTTCCCAAAGACTTAGGAGATGTTTACCTCAAAAGATGCCCCACCAAACCCCACTTAATGCCTTATGCTATTGAGATTCTGGAATATCTGAAAAACAATTACCAACTCCATATCCTCACAAATGGCTTTGCCGATACGCAACAAATAAAAATGGAACGTTCAGGTTTACTTCCTTATTTCGATGTGATTGTAACTTCCGAGTCCACAGGGCATAAAAAACCCGATAGCAGAATTTTTGATTTTGCCCTAGCAGAAGCGAAAACTACCAAGGAAAATTCAGTAATGATTGGAGACAATTTGAACGCAGATATTTTAGGTGCAAAACAGATTGGATTGAGAAGCGTTTTCTATAATTACAGCGGAATGGATTGTGCCAAAGAGGAAGTGGATTATGAAATCTCCAATTTGAAGGAGTTGGAGTTGCTGTTTTGATGGTTGGAGAAAAGAGGAAGGAGTATATTCTGATAGTCAGCCTTACACTTGCATTTCCTTAGAACAGGGTTTGCAAACCTGTTCTAAGGAACGGAAATTAAATAAGATGCTACTTTCTCTTGTTTCTTTTTGGGCTATTCTTCGTTAAAAAAGTGTGCCGTAGCGGTGCTATGCAAAATTTTTTTGCCTAAACTAGCCTCAAAAATAAACTGCGACAAAACACGCATTTATTTATTCCCCGTTCCTAAGGAAATGCAAGCTCTTTTACAAACACAAGCGAAAAGGCATTCAAATCTAAATTTGAATGCCTTTTCGCTTGTGTTTGTCTCTATTTCTAATCTAAAATTAGTTTCTAGACTTTGGACTTAATACTAACCTCTCGCTTTGGGAGGCATAGTTCTGAAAACATAATCCCACAAAGGAGAAGAAACGCCAAATGCTTTATCTGAATGCTTGTAGTGATGAACTCCGTGGTTTACCCAAAGTGCCTTGAAAAAATTATTTGGCGGGCGGTAAGCATGAACAATATAATGGACTCCTAAATAAGTAGCGTAGCCAGTCAATAGCCCTGGCAAAAAGCCAAATGCATTTACGCCCATTACTAAATAGAAAATCCCGAAAAGGGCTGATGCAATAATAATGCTCACAATTGGAGGCAAAGCCAAGCGAGTTTTGTCTTTTGGGTAGTCGTGGTGAACTCCGTGGAATTTATAAGCCAATTCCTCTTTCCATTTCTTGTCTGGCTCCATGTGGTACACAAAACGGTGCGCCAAATACTCGACCAATGTAAAAAAGAAAAACCCAACTACATAGAAAGTTGCTACTCTGCTTGCCGGTAAACCGACTTCTGTGATTCCGTAATAGGCTACTGTTGCCGAAATAATAGCGAAAATTGCCAAAGGAATAGAAATATGGGTTCTGGAAAGCTTTTCCAGAATAGGGTTTTTAAACAACGCAGGCTGCATTTGCCCCGCACCCACTTTTGGTTTGTGCACTTTTGGTTGCTCTTGTACTTGATTCATTACAGTAGTTTTTTGTTCAGTTGGGGAAATATCCCTTCTATCGTGCAAAAATACGAATTAGATTTTTTTTCTCGCAATTTTAGATTTCAATTTTACATGAATTGGCTTTTTAAGCTATTCGATATTCAGTAACAAATGAGTAAACGAAAAGTTTCAATTTCTCTAGATGTAATGTAAAGTAAACCAAAGGCGCTTATTTTTCGTCTGTTA
Organism: Flammeovirgaceae bacterium; assembly: GCA_047633715.1. Taxonomy (GTDB): domain Bacteria; phylum Bacteroidota; class Bacteroidia; order Cytophagales; family Flammeovirgaceae; genus JBLIFI01. Next base: position 55 of record JBLIFI010000531.1, on the reverse strand, counting down.
TAAACCTCCCATTGGCAGTTTATTTTCTCCATAACTATAATACTCCTCAAAAACG
>JBLIFI010000530.1:0-3447 GCA_047633715.1 Flammeovirgaceae bacterium | reverse complement strand
ATAAACAAGAGAAAGCAGCATTTTATTTAATTTCCGTTCCTAAGTTGACAGCATTGAACAGTCAGTTGCGGTGTTAGCTATAAATGGAAAACCTTAACATGAGGTGGTTATTTGAGTGGTCATTTCCCACAATAATTTGACAGATTCCCCAAAATCTACCAACTCAATTCTATAACAAGTTGGATATTGATATATTTGCGCTTTTTGCAACCAAATAAGAAACGACTATGGAATTCCAAGAAGCAATGTCTGCCTCAAAAACATTGACAAAAAAACCAGCGAACGACACACTATTGAAACTCTACGCACTTTACAAACAAGCCACCGAAGGCGATGTGAGTGGAGAAAAGCCAGGTGGATTTGATTTTAAAGCAATTGCCAAATATGCTACTTGGGAAAAAATGAAAGGCAAATCGCAAGAAGAAGCGAAAACAGAATATGTGGACGTGGTGGAAGGATTATTGAAAATGCATAAATAGGAGGAGGGAAAAAAGAAGAAAGAGAAAAAGGCAGCTTTGGAATCCCTCAGAGTGGTCGATAGACCCTGCGAGTGGATGGTTCTTCTTACAAAGACTTGCTAAGTCTCTCTAACTGAGACTTATAAAAGTTACTTATTTTCAGAAGTCTAATTTGCTCAGACTTAGCAAGTCTCGATATATCAAAAACCAAGTAGCACAACAAAAGCTTTGCTTCACCATCAAAACCAAAATTTGAAAACTCTCATCGTCATAGTTGGCCCAACGGCTGTTGGTAAAACAGAATTCTGCGTTCGGCTTGCTAAAAAGTTAGGTACGGAGGTTGTATCGGCAGATTCTCGTCAGTTTTATAAAGAACTGAGCATTGGAACTGCAAAACCCACAGAGAAGGAAATGGATGGAGTTCCTCACCATTTGGTCGGGAATCTCTCAATCCAGCAAGATTATTCTGTGGCAGATTTTGAGAAAGATGCTTTAGAAGCTATTTCCAACATATTTGAGCAAAATGATTTTGCCATTCTCACAGGCGGTTCGGGACTTTTCATTAAGGCAGTTTGCGAAGGTTTAGATGAAATGCCCAAACTCCAACCAGAAGTAAGAGAAAGCCTGATGGCAGAATTTTCCGAAAATGGTTTGAAGAATTTACTCCAAGAGCTGAAAGAGAAAGATGCTGAATATTTCGAGAAAGTGGACCAACAAAACCATGTACGAGTCATTCGAGCTTTGGAAGTGATTCGGAGTAGCGGGAAATCATTTAGCAGTTTCCGAAAGGGAAACCCTGCCAAACGCCCTTTCAAAATCGTAAAAATTGGTTTGACTCGGGAAAGGCAAAACCTTTATGGCAGAATCAATCTGAGAATGCGCTTGATGTTAGAGCAAGACTTGTTCGGGGAAGCAAAAAGTGTGTATCAATTCCGAGAAAAGAATGCCTTGCAAACAGTTGGCTATAAAGAAATATTTGCTTTCATAGATGGCGAATATGACCGAGAGCGAATGGTGGAACTCCTCAAACAAAACTCCCGAAGATATGCCAAAAGGCAATTGACTTGGTTCAGAAAAGATTTGGAAATCAGTTGGTTACATCCGACTGAGTTTGATAAGGCTTTGGCGATTATTCAAAATGATTAGCTAGGGTTTCTATAACTTTAATCACTAAAATGTATCATTATCTTCAATAAAAGTATGATTTTAATCTGTACTTGTGTCAGAATTGAGCGGATGCTCGAATGGTGAAAAGGTCTTAGGAAAGCTACGCTAAACCATAAGAGTAGATGAGTACTTTAAAAAAAGCAATAGCGGTTTGAGAATATACCCAAACTGCTATTGCTTTTATACTTTGTTGGCAATAGCTTTTATTCTTTCATTTGCGCATAAAACTTTCTCCATTCAGAAGTGTCATATATCAAATTTGATTCTTTTATAAGTCCACCTTCAATCCTAAACCATTCAGTTCCTGTGTTTGATTCTAGACCTTTTACAGATGATTTAAAATTATAGAAAACGGCTATCCAATTTCCATTTTCGGCAATATTAATAATCTCTATTCCTGTAATTATAGCGCCAATTTGTTTGGCTAATACAATGAATTCTTCTTTAGAATTGAGTTCAACCATTGGGTTCTTAAACCTATAGCCATCTGCCAATAAAGCCAAAGATTCTTGAAGCTGTTCTGGATGATTAAACCCATTTAAAAACTTGGTTACAATTTCTTGATTTGTCATAGTAGTACTTTTAATTTGTTGCGCATTGCCTTGGATTGAGAGTATGGTCAATCCAATAATAAATGCTTGTTTCATTAATTTCATCATCTTGTTTTAAATTTATGATGAGACAAAATTGCAACAGATTAAAAGTTCTATTCTTGGTAAAAACCAAGATTTCCTAAATTTTAATTAGATTGATTAATTTACTGAAGTTTGTAGGGTCTATTCGTAAATATGAGGCGATATCTTTCTGTGAAATCATATTTATCAAATGTGGGCTTCTTTTTACAAATTTTTTAAAACGAGTTTCTGTGTTGAAAGCCATTAATTGGTGATGTCTTTCTATAATACCTATTAAAAACTGTTCTGTGATTATTCTAAATAAGGTTTCAAGTTCTCTATGCCTTTCTATTAGTTGTGAATGTTTAGCATAAGGTATTCGTAAAAAGGTACTGTCCGTGATTGTTTCAAGATAGTATTTGGAAGGCGTTTGTGTAAGAAAAGATTCTACGATACCGCTAAATGATGGTGCATAGGCAAAAAACATAACGTGCTGTTTCCCTTCATTTAAGTAGTATGACTTTTGAATTCCATCTTTCACAAAATAGAGATAGTGCTCAGTTCTATCACATTCAGTAATTATTGATTTTCTTGGAGCTGAATATTCCGACCAATGAGAAATGTATTCTTCTAGAATTTCTTCGCTGATATTATAAAAGGAGGATAGATATTTTTTCAAGCGTATATTTAATTATTGCCAAGGGTTTGTATATAAGTAGCTATACGTATATATCTCTTATATCCAAATCTAGTATTTCCACGTGATGAATCAAAAGAATGGGTGCTTATGCATGTTTTATGAAGCAGTTTCCGAAAAGGAAACCCTGCCAAACGCTCTTTCAAAATCATAAAAATTGGTTTGACTCGGGAAAGGCAAAATCTTTATGGCAGAATTAATCTGAGAATGCGCTTGATGTTAGAGCAAGACTTGTTCGGGGAAGCAAAAAGTGTGTATCAATTCCGAGAGAAAAATGCCTTGCAAACTGTGGGCTATAAAGAGATTTTTGCTTTCATAGATGGCGAATATGACCGAGAGCGAATGGTTGAACTCCTAAAGCAAAACTCTCGAAGATATGCTAAAAGCCGACATTTCCCACCCTTAAAATACAAATCGTTTATTTTCCTAAATAATATTTAAGTTATTGATTTTCAGTTATTTGCATAACACTCAACATAAGTTAGTCTTAGTTTTTCTCTTGAATGAAAAA
>JBLIFI010000529.1:0-3452 GCA_047633715.1 Flammeovirgaceae bacterium | reverse complement strand
TCTTTTCTGGTGTAGCGAGTCAATCTGTGGCTGTCAGAAGAAACAAAACTTGCTTCATTTGCATCAATAGAAAAGAAAACTCCGTTCATGGCGGGTTTCATTTCATCGGTACTTGTAGAGAAGAGTGTATAGCCGATTGCCGATGCCATGGTATCTGTCATTAACTCCACTTTATCTGCGCTTCCGAGTTCTGGCACTTTAGGGAAATCGGCAGCATTTTCGCCAGACAATTTATAGCGTCCATTATCAGAGCTGATTTCCACGCTGTAAGAGCTGAAATCAATTGTGAAAGTAACAGGTTGCTCAGGTAAGTTCTTCAAAGTGTCCATCAGCATTCGGGCTGGAATGGCAATGCTTCCATCTTCTTCCGCTTCTACGTCCATTTCTGTAATAATAGAAGTCTGTAAATCGGAAGCGGTGATATTCAATTTTCCTTGCTCAATCTCGAACAGGAAATTCTCTAAAATCGGCACTACAGGATTCGAAGGAATCACTCCGCTAATGGCGGAAATGTGCTTGAGCAATGCGGATGTAGAGACTATAAATTTCATATTTCCAAGGAGTTAAGGTAGCTGATGCTTGATTTCAAGATTTTTGTTGATAATTCTTTTAGTTGGATTTTACTCAATCCAACTAAAATAACTTGTAAAATTACCCTTTTTGAGGGAAAATTCATAGGAAAAGTTTAATGAGTTGATTCAGACTTTTTGTTTTTTGAAGAAAGGAGAGAAAAATAAGGAATTGGGAACTGTTTTTTGGATTGACTAGAAGTACAACTGGCTTATTACGAAGTGGAAAATGGATTCTAATCTTATTCATATCCTTTCCAGCAACCATCGGTTCTGCAATGAATCTTTGTTTTTGGAGATGAATTCTATCAAATTTTCCTTACGTTTTTTCATCGTAATTCCAGTTTCTATATTCAACAATTCTTCGCTAAAAATTTCATTGTTGATGGGTGATCCGTAGCCAATAAATTTGTTAGTACTGTATATAAAACAAGTAGAGATATATGGAGCATCTTCTTTTGGGTAAAAATAGTGCATCGTTTCGGGGTTGATGAAAGCTCCCGAAAAACAAATTGTATCACTCTGATAGCCAATATTTATTGCCAAAGGTTTATTCAATATATGCTCTCCTTCCGATAATTGCTCAAATTCTTTCTCGTATAGAAGAAGATAGATTTTCCATTTTGCCTCATCCAATATTTCTTCCATGTCAAGCAATTGTACAATTTGAGGATAGTTACTTGTGTCATCCATTTTGTTGTAGCCAAGTTGAAACAGTTTTGTCGGGTTTGCTTCAACTAGACTATCCAAATACAGTTCGAGTCTTTCTTCTGAGTCAATCTGCCTCTTCTCTCCACAAGAGAAGCATAATATGCATGCAACAAAAAACATTAGTCTGCACATAAGTTGAGATTTGTGATTGTTTTTCATAGCACATAGTTTTCTTTATCTAATAGATATTATCACGATTGATTTTGTATAGCCAGTTTTTCGTTTTGAGCGGGTAGTGAAACCCGCCCTACAGTATCTAATCGTACCTCGACTCTCTGATGGGATCGGTAGCCGATGCTATCAGAGAGTCGAGCCACAATAATTAAGTATGGTGAACCAATCGTGATAAAGTCTAATGTTATCTTTAGAATCGGGCTACTAGCCACCTCAATCACATTTTGTAAACTCTTGAAAGTTATCAATTTACAATTTATTTCAATGAGAGCAAGCCTACTTTCTAATTTGGTTGGGTTTGCAAAATTGGTCTGGGCGTCCATTGGCGGAACTGACTGGAGCAATTCTTCTTTGGGTCTTGCCAAAAGCTTTCGTAGCTGTAAATTACTGAACAAGCTACTGACTCCAACCCCCTTCTCTCTGCCTTTAGAAACCTTACATATTATATGGTAACCAAAACTGTGTATGAGTTACTGCGAATTGCCCTACTGTTTGAGGCTTTTAGGTACTTCTGTTGGCGAGTGGATTTCAGAAAATTGACCTGATTTCAGCGGAATTGATCTAGAATAATTGCCTTCGATCAGGCCGAATTTTGGGGTTTTAGGCGAACGTATTGTTTCCTTCGGCAAACCTATTTGATTATTAGACGAAGGAAAATGTCTTTTTTCTTGCTTGGCTTAAAATTTGCAATTACCTAAGCAAGAATATGCAAAGCATTGGTTTTCAAATAGATAACTTTTAAGAAGGAAGAATTAAAGTTGTCAAGCGTTCAAAATAGTACATGTATTTTAAACTAGACTTGGCATATACCGACAATCTTGAACACCAACTTACGTTAACAAACTACTACAATGAGAAAGAAGTATAAAGTCAGTGATTGCGAGTTAATCTCTCAGTACAAAAACGAAGGCAACAATAACGCTTTTGAGCAATTGGTTGAAAGACATAAAAGTAAAATCTTCACAACAATCTTTTTGATTGTGAAAGACCATTACACTGCCGAAGACCTTTTGCAAGAAACTTTCATTAAGGCAATCCGCACGATTAAGGCGGGACGCTACAACGAGGAAGGTAAATTTCTCCCTTGGATTTCGAGAATTGCACATAATATGGCAATTGACCATTTCCGAAAGAAGAAAAGATACCCAGTCGTAATGATGGAAGATGGCGATAGTGTGTTTAACACATTAGAGTTTGCCGAAGAACCTTATGAAATCGTACAAATCAAGCAGGAAACGTACAGAAAACTAAGGGACTTAATCGAGACTTTGCCTGAAGCTCAAAAAGAGGTGTTAAAGATGCGTCATTATATGCAGATGAGTTTCCAAGAAATTGCGGAGGCTACTGGTGTGAGTATCAACACAGCTTTGGGCAGAATGCGCTACGCTCTCATTAACCTGCGTAAGCAAATGACACAAAGCGATAAATCTTATGCCCAAGGAATCTTGTCTTAATAATCAGATGGTTAAATATCTCTACAAAGAGATGTCAGAAATAGAAAAAGAGGCGTTCGTGCCTGAAGTCTTCCGACAAGAAGACCTCCAAAATGAGTTCAACGAAATGCTCAATATGAAAGAGCAACTCGACAATTTGACTTTACAGCCCAGCCAAAAGTGCATTGATTCCATTATGGAATTTGCCAGACTTTAAGGCGATAGAATTTATACGAAAACCAACTTCACTCTATTTCTCAATAGAGTGAAGTTGGTTTTTTTTGTTCATGTGGGTTTCTTATTCGTGGTACTTCTACGCTTTAGCCGATATTTCCTGCCCTAAGTCTTTAAACTCTAAATTTAATTAACTATTTGATAATCAGAATTTTAAATAAAAAAAATAGGGTTTAATCGTTAATTTGGGGATTGAGTGCAATTTGTATTTTTGGGCGCATCTCATTTTGTCGCAATAAATTAAAAGGCACTTTTTAAATGAAATAATGGAGTATTATGAATGCTAGGCATCTAATAAAACCAACGTCTGGCAGGGTTTGCAACCTCTGCC
>JBLIFI010000528.1:0-3454 GCA_047633715.1 Flammeovirgaceae bacterium | reverse complement strand
CCACGGGCGCAAGCGCACACGGAGAAAAACACGGAATAACACGGAAAGAAGACAGTCACTTTTTCCATCATCACATCAACAAATTACCAAATCAACGAATCCTTTTTAATTCTCCATCAATAAAGCTGAAACCAATCTCAAATATCTCCTGCATTTTCCGAAACTCAAAAGTCTGATAATTTGCCATTTTTGGCGGTTCAATTATCCAATTACAAAGTGGTTTTCGGATGTTGGCATTTTGGTTAATTGCCAAATTGAAAGTCCGCTCAATCACAGTTTTATAATTGGAAACCTTCTTTTCGCCCGCATGATTGCAATTCACTCCAATAATAAAATCACAGTTTGGTTGGAGTGGCTCGGCAGGGAGATTGTTGAGAATTCCCCCATCTGCCAATTGCCGAGTTCCAATTTTCATCGGCTTGAAAAGAATGGGAACACAAGCTGAAGCCAACAAAGGGGCAATCAAGTTCCCCGAATTGAAATAGACAGTTTCTCCTTTTTCTAAATCTGTCGCATTAATGGTCAATGGCTTTTGGAGTTCCTCGAAGGTTTCTGGCAAATACTTTCGAAAGGTTTTCGCTAAAGCCTGAATACTTGCCAAGCCTTTCCAGTTCAAAGTCGGGCGAATGGTTTTCCACCAACTGATGGATTGGAAAATGTCTAAAATCTCATTCGCACTCAATCCATTTGCGTGGAAAGCTCCCACAAAAGCCCCAAAACTTGTGGCGGAAATTTCGGAGACTTCTATTTCCGCATCTTCCAAGGCTTTCAAAACACCCAAATGCATCACTCCACGAAATCCACCACCTGAAAGGGCAATTCCTATTTTTTCTTTCTGTTGGAGTTGGTGGAGAAGATTATTTGGCATATTTCAACCCTATTAAACGCAGTTTTGGGGAATTGGAAATGATTTATCAACGGGCTCGTATAAGAATAGTAGCGGATTAAAATACGCTAGCTTTTCGGTTAAACACAGACCTTATTTATATTTACTTACTTTCGTTTTAGCGATAAAACCGCTATTATTTTTATACATTGTTGTGCGTTCGTATTTATTCCTCATCTATTTTTATTTTCCAATTAACTGACAATAATCTTGTTTTAATCATTTCCAAAGTTTTTAATAGTTCCTTTTCTTCAGGAAAATTACCATAAACCAAATTTTTGAAATCAGTTTCATATGTTGGTTTCAAATCACTCCAAATTTTTTTAGGCTCATCAAATATTAGAGATGAAGAAGGATGATTTTTCAACCACTTATTATTGTTTTTAAAACTTAAAACATCGTCCTGAGCAACTTTCAATAACATATCATCAAATTCTTTTGTGTTAAAGAAATTCAATAATTCTTCTTCCAATAACAATTGGTTTAAATCATAAACATGTCTTATTTTACTCCTTAAAGCTTCAATTAGATTTTCACTATAAGAGAAGCGTACCAAGCTCATAATTTTTTCGCAAATTGTTCTAATTGGTTCTAAAACGAGTACGTCAAAAGGAAGTAAATTATTTTCACTTGCTATTTCAATCTGTTGGTTATCAATCATCATTTGTCCTACAAAAGAACATAAACTTTTTGTTGTATATGGTTCAAAATATCCTAACCAAGTAGCTTCAACTACAATAGCATCTCTAACTTGACCATAATCGCCTTGAAACTCTTTACTATAAGAATGAGCCGTTTTACGATTCATTCCCATTTTTTTTGTTAAACCAGGAATATCTATTTCAGGCAGTACAGCACTAACAACTTTACTAATCGCTTTTATTTTGTTTGTAAGTTTATTGTTAGATTCTCCTTCTCTTCTTAAGACAACTAAATCTATATCTTCTGAAAACCTTTGAATTATACCAAAGCATTTGGATAGGGCAGTACCTCCTTTGAAAACTGTATCACTACCAATTTTATCATTGAATATATTGAAAAGGGCATATGTTACCCAATAATCTTTTTCAACATATATTGCTGGTATTTGCATTTGGTCAGATGTAAACTGAACAGCTTGTCTAAATAGTTTTTTATCTTGATGAAGTTTCATAATATATTCCAGTCAGATGATTTACTTAATACTTCATTTGCATTTGATAACTCATATTTGGTAATAGGATTAAGTGATTCTTTTAAAGTTAATGTTATAGCTTTTTCTTGTAATTCATCCAGTAATGCTCCTAGTAATGCTCTTGTTGATGGCGGATATTTTAGAGATAGTCGTATTAATTCTTTCTTATCATCTAAATTCAACTTCTTAAGTATTTCTAAAAATCGTAGACAAGATATTTTTACGTTTGTGTCGGGTATCTTTTTGATGTATTTAATAGAGTCTAAAATCTGTAATAGAGGAATATTCTTTTTAGTAATACTATTTTTTTGTTTGATGAATGAAATAGTATAACGCTCTCTTTTAAATTTAGGGCGAGTTTGATTTTTTCCAATTTGTATTACGTTACTAACTTGTGTAGTTAATCCTAATCTATTATAGATGCTATATCCTGTAAGATATCCTATGGTTTTTCCATCTTCATCGAGTAGGTCTTTTACTATTTGTTCTTGATTAGGTTGAAGAATACCGAAAGGTGTTTTTTCAGGTTTAAAATATTTCCCTTTAGCTAGTTTGGAAATTTTACCAGAATCAACCATACGATTCAGAGCTTTAATAATTGCTTCTTTTTTTTTCACATCAATATCAAAGTCCTCATAGGTGAATATGTACCCTTTAGGTAGCCTATCTATTTTATTCCTTATATAATCAGTTACTTTCAATGGTTTTAATTTATTTCAAATATAGTAAAATGTCCAGTTTTTTAAGTAAAAAACTGGACAAAAAAATAATTTATTTGGAGAGTAACACTGGCTGTGGACACAGCAAAGATAATATACCCTACTTCTTTTATTAAAATTGATTTTCAGAACGTTGTTTTTTAGATGACGCACAACGCCAGTATAAATTGCGTTTCAATGTGATTTATACTGTGTTATAGATTGTTCTTGATGGTGGCTTGCGCATGGCAAAATTGCTTTTCAACTCTGTTAAATGCAGTTTTCAGCGAATCAAGGATGATTTATCAACACCCGAATATACGAATGTCGTTTATTTCTCAATTAAAACATTCGTATATCCACAACAAAATAGCTGGATAAACGAATGTTTTTTATTTATTTCCTTAAAGCTATCAATAACTCTGTGAATAACGAAATTTCATAGCGACTTTCTGTTTTGTGATACTTCCCAATTTCTATTCGTGGTTTCCCTTCGCATTCAATTTTGAAAGCCCTGAAAAGTGATGGTTTTTAGAAAACTATCGAGCTTGTTTTTCAGAGTTATTTCCCAATACTCGTTCAAGGCTTTTAAAATTGGCGGGGCGCGCCTAGCGGGGCGCATTTGGCTTGGTAAAATACGGAGAGTTGGCTATCGACTTTTACAAGGCTTCGGAAAGCGTAAATCAACAAGCGACT
>JBLIFI010000527.1:0-3475 GCA_047633715.1 Flammeovirgaceae bacterium | reverse complement strand
ACCAAAACATGATTTCGGAAGGTTTTTTTTCATTCAGATACTTGACTGTTGCCTCGGCTTGGGCTTTGGAAATAAATGCTAATTGGTCTGCTTTGGCAGAAAAACCAACAAATAAAAAGGCAAGAAAAAATAGAATTTTGAGTTTTCGCATCAGATTTTTTTTTAGTTTTAATACAAGATTGTACAAGAAGTAACTCTCGCACGATAAAATTAGATATTAAAAATCAAATTGCCGCTTTGCAAAAAGTTAACGTTTTTATAACTCCGTTTTCTTAAATTCAATTCCTTTCACTTTCTGAGAGTAGATTTTGCAACCTTTTATTTTCCCTTCACTATTCCTAACAAATTTTACTTCGCCTAAAAAACTTGTGTTAGAGATAAAAACATCAGTTTGGAATGGGGTGAATTCAACTGGATAGTTTAAAGTATGTTTTGCGAATAGCTTTCCATTCTCCATTACGAAACGATAAGATGTATTGAGTTCCGAATTGTAGTAAGTCCCTTCTAATTCTTCATAATCAATACTTTCCACATCAATAGTAGGAAGTGGCATTTTCAGACCTCTGTACTTAAAATCCGACAAATGCCAGAAGAATTTTCCTTCGCTAACAAAATGCATTCTACTGTGCGGAATGTAAGGAAACGAGAACGTACTCGCTGCAATTGTGGGTAAATGCAACATATCAGTTGTGTTGTAAGGCTGAAAAAATAGTGAATCATTTCTACTGATTGTGGAAATATATAAACCTGGAAAGACTTTATAGAAGCCTTCAAATTGCTTTAATTCAGTATTTGTGTAGTTCGGAACTATAATTTCCTCTTGCTTGGTTTGAAATTCTGCTAAATAAATATCCACCATTTTATAGGCAATATCTAGCGGATTGAATGATTTGAAATTCCCCACCACAGCTAGCGAAAATTTATATTTCGGGATTCTGATTATATACGAACGATAACCTGCATCGCCTCCACCGTGGAAAATCACATCTAATCCTTTGTATTTTTTTACTTCTTGACCTAAGGCATAAGAAATGGTATCGCCATTATTCAAAACACTTTTCTGTCTCATTTTCTCAAATAAACTCACATTTCCTATGACTGGGTTTTCAAAATTCATACACCAGCGATTTAAATCTCCAACCGTAGTATTTAAGCCTGTTGAACCAACTTGTGTGGAGTTGAGAAGACACTTTATGTAATCTTTATTGTATTTCTCATAAGACAAAGCAGCGTTTTTTATTATCTTTCTAGAATCATCTAAAACAAAGGAATGCTTCATTTCTAGTGGTTTAAATACTCTTTTACTCATAAATTCAGAAAATGGCATTCCCGAAACTCGTTTCACAATCTCTGCCAGCAAAATAAACCCTGAGTTGGAATATTCAAATTGAGAGCCAGGAACAAAATTTAATGCTGTTTGATTTAGCAAGATTTGAACTGCTCGGTTATTGCCCATCAAATCTTCCATGGCAATTCCCTGCATTTGTTTGAGGTCATCAATATCTCTGAAACCGCTTGTGTGATTCATGAAATGTTTGATGGTAATTGATTTGCCAACTTCGGAGAGTTCGGGCAAGTACTTCGCAATCGAATCATTGATGGAAAGCGTGCCTTCTTCTTCGAGCAACAAAATGGCAAAGGCAGTAAATTGTTTGGAGACAGAAGCCACATGGAAAATACTTTGCTCGGAAATAGGAACTGCATATTCCAAATTCGCCAAGCCAATTGATTTCTGATAAACCACTTTCCCTTTATTCACTACGGAAACTCCCAATCCAGGGCTGTCAGCAGATTCATAATCTGACAAAAGCTCATTCATTTTTTCAGACATTTCTTTATTGGAAACTTTGTTTTTTGATTGACTAAATCCGCAAGTCATTCCTACAAAAAGTAACATGATACTCATTAAAATTAATCGATTCATAGCTTTAGTTTTATACCAATTGGATTTCAAAATATCGTTATGTTAATTTAGATTATTAGCGATATTTTAGAATCTATTTGGTGTTGGTTCGATACAAATATGAATCTGATTCGGGCTGAAAATGACCGACAAAGAAAAGTCGAACCAATTTGTAGCCACAAATTGGTTCGACTTTTCTTTCGTTTAAAGTAATACGAATTTAAGTTACTGGTTTATAGTCTTTTCTGAATTGAGTAGGAGTTTTATCTGTATGCTTTTTAAAGGCTGTATTGAAAGAAGATTTAGAATTAAAACCCACTTCGTAGAGTATTTCCAACACAGTCGTTTTCGTATTTGCTGGATTTTGTAGCAACTCTTTCGCTTTCTCAATTCTGTAGCTATTCACAAAATCGAAAAAGTGCTTTCCCAAATGCTGATTGATAAGCATGGAAATTTCCTTTTCGGGTAAATCAATTTTCTCTGAGAAATCTTTAATTGTCAAATTCGAGTTGAGGAAGAATTCACACTCCAACATCTGCCTTTTTATGAATTCTATTTTCTCCACAACTTCATCGGAGTTCTCAATTGGTTGGGCTTGATTTGATTCATAAACCATTTTGCTTTCACTATCCAAACTCCCAAAAATAGCGGGCTGATGTAACGCTTTCAACACAAACCAACAAGTAACTGACAACGCTGAAAAGCTAATTACCACATTCAGAAGCGAGCTCCATTCTGTGCCAAAAGCATAGAAAATAATTGACCTTGATAAAACTAAAAGATGCGCTGAAGTAAAAACCAAAGTCGCCTGAACCAACCATTTATATTGCAAACCGTCTTGATTTGTGAAATTCTCGAAATAGATATTTCTGTATTTCTTGAGCGCAAAAAGAATGGTAATAATATAAAACACATACTGCAATTCTGCGAGTATCGTGTAGAAAACAAAGTATTCCTCTGGCAATAACAAAAACTCTAAATGAATGAAGAAAACTAGGAAAGGAATGAAATGGGCAAATAACCTTGGCTTGAATCGGAAATTGGAATAGCAAACTGACAGTACATAAAAATAGTAGAATGGCATTTGCAATAAACTGGAAGCAGTTTTCAATTTCAGAATCAACACATTTTCTGAAAACCATTTTGCCAAAAAAAAACCCGTCATATCGAAGGCAATCAGCAACAAGAAAATTACGAAAAGCCGATTTGGTAACTTCCTATTCGTTTTTGCAGTAAGCAGAAAAAGGGAAAATAGGCAAAGCAGGAAAACCATGATTTTCCCCAAACTTTCCATTAGCTGTGTTTTATCCATCGTAAAGAATATTTTTACTCAAAAAAAACTTATAAATATTGCCAAAATGATGCGTGGGACACGCATCAAAGAGTATTTCTTGTTGGCGTGTCTCACGCCAACTTCTTAAAAATGGAGAAATACCGTTGGTTTACATAAATCCTGTCAAAAAAAAGCCTACAAACAATTTGCTGTTTGTAGGCTCAAAGAAACGAAACCTCTATTTTACTTCAACTTCATTTCTGTAATAATTCGCTGAATCTTCGCATCCAATTCTCCTT
>JBLIFI010000526.1:0-3477 GCA_047633715.1 Flammeovirgaceae bacterium | reverse complement strand
GTAAATGCACTTTTGATGTATTTAAAGCATTCTGATTATCAGCTACTTATATGTATGGTGATGTATTTTTTACCTACTTGAATTATGAAAAATCAATCTACACAGTATGTTTTTTTGTGCTTCAGAATAAAAAAATGCAAATTATTGATTATAAACACTATAGCTGTTTGATTTTGGATAGCACAGCAAACTGTAACAATCAGTGGGTTTCTGTGTTCTCAAAGAAAACGACTACCAATAAATGGCTTTTCGCCAACGCTCGCAAATATTTCAATTGCCTTTCCATAGAATACATTGCCTCGAAATTTGTGAAAAGTACCAAGAGACTGCGTTGAGATAAATTTCGCCTCACATTCACATATAAATTCTCAAAATCTGATTCTAGAAAAGCAGTTTTTTCCCGATAGAGCGTTTCCATAATAGAATACATTTGAGCGTTTCTATCAGTTGCTTTCAGAACGGTTTTTGTGCCATTGTTAAAGGTAATCAGCCCCGCTTTGTCTTGTTTTCGGATGGCGATATTGGAGAGAACTAAACTTGCATTGATGGTATAATCTAACAAAGTCATTCCCTCAAAAGGTATTTGCATGCTTCTACCTTTGTCAATGACACAATAAACCTATTGCGACTTTTCATCTTGATACTAATTAACCATCATCTGATTACGCCTTGCGGTTACTTTCCAATTCACAGAGCGGAAATCATCTCCTTGCACATAATCTCTGATTTGGTCGAATTCCATGTTCTGCCCAATCTTCCGAATTTTCTTGATTCCAATTTCCGTCAATCGGTTGGAGATTCCCATCAATTCATACTTTCGCATTTGGAGATAGGATGGGTAAACTGGCACTTTGGCATCTTCGGCAAATTTGAATCTGCGAGAAAGCAAGCCGATTGGAGAAGTAGCAAATACATTCAGCACGCCAAAATGATATTCCCCACGTTTGATTGATCGGAGTTTATAACCAATTTTCTGCGATTTCCCTGATTTGATACTAGCCTCAATCTTGAAATCACGCACTTGGAACTGATGGGGAATTTCATCTACAATCTCCAAATTCACAGGAAAAGTATAGCGATTTTGGATTTCGAGAATTATGTCATTCTCATCTCCATTCGAGAGTTTGTCGGGCGCAAATCTATCTGCGGAAATTCCTTTCTGTAAACGGAATAGTAAAACCAAATCTAACAAAGCCAAAGCCACAATGGCTACGAGCATGACTTTGCCAATGGCGAAAAACAACGAGTAGGCAAAACCCATCATCAGCACAAGAATGCAAATGGATAGCAATAAATAAAGTCGGTTTTTGGTGTAGATTGATTTCAAGCGTTCTCAGAGATTGTTTGGATGAACGAATATAAATGATTTATGCAAAAAAGTAAGAATCTTACACAAAACGTTCTTACGCAATCAATCCAGTAGATAAATCTCTTTTAAATCTTTTGGATTGTAGGCGATTTGAACAGTTTTCCCAACCTCAGTGTTTCTCTTCATGGCATGTTTTGATTTTTCTCGAACAACCGTTCCGTCTTTGAGCATAAACTCCAAAATCAGGTATTTTTCGTTCATCATCTCTTTTATAGGCTGGTTTCCTGCTCTTGTGTAAGGATTCGAGGAGCGGACTTCTTCAATCGCTTGCAAAGCTCCCACTATTTTTGAGGAGGTTTTGATGAGCGTTCCTGCTTTCAACCTCTTTCTTATTTTACTTGAAGTGAGCCATTTGTCAATGAGATTCATCGCAAAGATGAAAATCACAAAACAGGCTATGTAAAACAAGAACCATTTGGCATCTTCCATTTCTGTGAATATTGATTTCTAAACTAAAAAAGAGCCGTTGCAATGCAACGGCTCTACAAATATCAGAAAATCCTTTCTCTTTTCTCCTTCTTCCTTTTTCCAAAAAACTAAGCCAAACTTCTCATTTTCTCTAACCTATAAAACTCACGGAAGGAAATCATTTTTTGTTTCTCCTCATCCCAAAGTTTGTGGAAAGCACATTTGAAACTTTCTATAAAGGTCAATTTCACGGCAATCTTATCGAAAACAGGATTTTCGTGATGGCATTTCGCCAAGTTGTAATTCGGGATTTTAGAATTCAAATGATGAATGTGGTGGAAGCCGATGTTTCCAGTCAGCCAATGCATTAATTTAGGGAGTTTGTAATAAGTGCTTCCTTTGATGGCGGCAATCAGGTAATCCCATTTATCTTTCGGCATTTTGTAATTCGGGTTGTGCTGATGTTGCACGTAAAAGAACCAAATGGCAATGATAGAGAACATCACAAGAATTGGAGCGAAGATTTTCAGCATGACTCCGTAACCAATGATGTAGCCCAAAATGGCATAAACAAGCACCAAATAAATATTTGTTCTCCAAATAGAAGCCCTTTCTTTTGTCCAGCCTTTCATGGTAATTAATGGCAAACGACTTGGAACTAGTAAATAATAAACAGGCCCAATCACAAAAAGAATGAGTGGCGAGCGGTAGATTCTGTACCAACGTTTCGTTCCCTTGGAAGCGGCTCGGTATTCATCTACAGTCATTGTCCAGATGTCTCCAATTTCTTGGTGTTCCCACAATTTAGCATTGTGCGCATGGTGGAAACTATGCGACTTTGCCCAATAGCGAAAGGGAATGAAGCTAAAAAATGCACAAACTCGCCCAATAATATTGTTGGCAGTTTCGGAAGGCAAAAAAGACTGATGACCACAATCATGTTGGATTATAAAAATCCTGACCATGAAAAAGCTGTTGAGTGCTCCTAAAGCGAGTGTAAGCCAATAGGAAATATCCAGAGAGAAATACATTAACACGCAAATTCCCAAAAAGGGAATAAAAGTGTTGACCACTTGCCAAGTCGCCTTATTAATATCAGGTTTTTGGTAGTTACGAACCAGTACTTTCCAGTTGGAGAGCGCCTCCTTGATTTCGTTTGGTTTCATGATAGCGTTTTTTGGTAAGGTAATTTTTAGATGCGAGACATAAGACGATAGATTTTAGACCGCTACAAAACGGGCTTATTCCAAAATTCCAAATTCTCTTATGTTTAAAAAGCTGTTTACTAGCGAACAGCAGAAGTTGGTAGTTGCGGAAGTTGATAAAATCCACATTGCAAAAATGGCGTTTTTGGAATTGATTTCAGCATTTTTATAGAAATTTGGCTAAAATTTGTGGTTCTATCGTGAATTTGGGTATTGAGTGCAATTCATGATTTTGAAGTTTAAGTTATTAGGTTCAAGTGTGGACGCTTGGGAAGCCCCGCTTGAACCAGTTTTATTGCTTGTTTTTCGAGTTTTAACAAACTCGAAAAACAAGCAATTTCTTCAAATCTTAGTTTTGTTATACCTTTTAACCCCAATTATGGGTTACATATTAGATAAGTACAATTTTAATTCCATCTTCGTTTCCATTGACCTTTGCTTTAGGTTTGTCTGTCAGGTAGGTATATGCCACGAGTCCTCCCAAAACGTTTGCCA
>JBLIFI010000525.1:0-3503 GCA_047633715.1 Flammeovirgaceae bacterium | reverse complement strand
AGCAAGTTTTTGCCATGAAAGATGAGATGGCGGAGCTGAACAAAGCGTTGGAAACCCGAACGGATTATGAGAGCGATGAATACATGGCGATTATTGAGAAAGTGACCGATTTGGGTGAGAAATACTATCAGCTAGAGGATGTAAATTACGATGCGGAGGTGGAAAAGGCATTGAAAGGATTAGGCTTCAAGGCAGAAGATTTCACTCGACAAACAACAGAATTTAGTGGTGGTTGGAGAATGCGGATTGAGTTGGCGAAAATTCTATTGCAAAAGCCTGATTTGATTTTGCTGGATGAGCCTACAAACCATATTGACATTGAATCGGTGATTTGGTTAGAGGATTTTTTGGTGAATAAAGCCAATGCTGTGATGGTGATTTCCCACGATAGAGCCTTTATTGACAACATTACCAACCGAACGGTAGAGGTTACGATGGGCAAAATTTACGATTACAAAGCGAATTATTCCCATTATTTGCAGTTACGGGAAGAGCGCAGGTCGCACCAGATTAAGGCGCATCAGGAACAGCAACGATTTATTGCCGACAATATGACTTTCATTGAACGGTTCAGGGGAACATATTCCAAAACCAATCAGGTGAATTCACGGGAGAAAATGTTGGAGAAATTGGTAATTGTAGAGATTGATGAGGTAGATACTTCTGCTTTGAAATTGCGTTTCCCTCCTTCGCCACGTTCGGGAGATTATCCTGTAACTGCTAAAGATTTATCGAAATCTTATGATAAACATGTGGTTTTTAGTGAGGCAAACTTATCTATTTCCAGAGGAGAGAAAGTTTCTTTTGTGGGAAGAAATGGTGAGGGGAAATCTACGATGATTAAGGCTATTTTGGGCGAAATTCCTGTGGAGGGGACTTGCCAATTGGGGCACAATGTGAAAGTCGGCTACTTTGCCCAAAACCAAGCCGCTTTGCTTGACCCAAGCTTAACTATTTTCCAAACGGTAGATGAAGTGGCGAGCGGGGAAGTTCGCACAAATATCAAAAACATTCTGGGTGGATTTATGTTCAGCGGAGATGATTTGGATAAGAAAGTCAGCGTACTTTCTGGCGGGGAGAAAACGAGATTGGCAATGGTCAAACTCCTGCTCGAACCTGTGAACTTACTGATTCTTGATGAACCCACAAATCATTTAGATTTGAAATCGAAAGATGTACTGAAAGAGGCCTTAAGCAATTTCGATGGCACGTTGATTCTGGTTTCCCACGATAGAGATTTCCTTCAAGGGCTTTCTGAAAAGGTGTTCGAGTTCAAAGAGAAGCGTGTAATTGAGCATTTCGAGACAATTGATGCTTTCTTGGAGCGAAACAGAATTAAGAATATTGCGGAGATTGATTTGAAATAGCTTCTTCGAGTTTGGAAACTCGATAAAAGTTGAAATCGAAGTTAAGAAATTTCGTATAATGCTAGACATTTGAGTTTTTGGATTCAAGCGGGGCTTCCCAAGCGTGGACGCTTGAATCAGTTAACTTGTGCCTGTCAGAACCTCAGTTCTGACACTTCTCGGAGTCTCAAATCCGAAGAAAATGAAAAATGTCTAGCATTATAGAAACTTCGATTAGCTTCATTTTAGTCCTTCAAGGTTTTTAAAACCTTGAAGGACTTTTCTATTTTGGCTGAATTAGCAAAAAGCCATTCAAAACTTCTATTCATTATTTCCTCTTCGTTTTCCTGAATTTCCTTTTCCAAGATTGACTGAGTTTCAGAGTGGGAATTATACTCAATTGAAAATAGAAAGGGGATTTTGCTTTCGCAAAATAAATGTTTTACGACAACCGGGAGGTTGTCGGCTACAGATAAAGTCCCAAACCGATTTCCATTGAGTATAAGAGAACTCATTCCCAATCTGGATTCCAAGACTTGCAAAAACGAGTTGGTAAAACTTTGCTCAACGAACCCATCATTTCTATCAAACTCAGTCAGCCATTGCCAAACCAAAAGAACTTCTTGAATCACTTCTGGCAAATTGCCGAAATTTGTATGATTCATCCATTCCCCATAGGGAACTTGCTCGCCTAAACGATGGCTAATGATTTCCCAAAAGAAGAATAGAGTTCGCTCTTCGTTTCTGTCTGCTTCGAGAATCTTGGAGACATTCGTAGTTTTCCGCTTTTTATAAACTCGAATTGCCTTATCAGATTCGTATTTGACAAACTCCAGCAATTCTTGGGCTTCGGATTGGGAAACGGAAATTTGCTTGGCGAGTATTTCAACTTGCCTGGCTTTCCAAATCACTTCTGCTTGCTTGGGTTCATTGTCAGTTTCTTCCAGCAAACTAATTGCTTCTGAAAAGCCAATGGGAATACGCTGGCGGAGTTCGATGATTTGAGGTTTGTTGTTCAAGTTATTTCATTTTATCAATAGTCGTTTTATTACTGACTTGCTCTATATATAAGCAAATCCCTAGAATATCTTCTCTTGATAAATGGTCATTATTTGGCATAATTTGTTTGTACTTCATGTGCAATTTCCTTGCTTCTATATCTCCACTATAAATCAGTTTTTCTGGGTATTGTGTCATTTGAACTATCCATTCAAAATTTCTTCTTCTCATAATGTGCCTTAAAGCAGGGCCAACTATTTCTTGATTCACAGCGTGGCATTGTGAGCAGTTTTTTTCAAAAATTTCTTTCCCTTCGGAAATCAAATCTTTGAATTTCTCGCAATTTGGAAAGGAAACCTGAGCCAACATTATTCTCATACTTGTTTCTTTATTGAGTTCTTCTTCCCTTTCCCTTTCATCTGCAAAAAATTGCTGATATTCTAAATCAACTTCTATCTTATTGAACTTCCTTGCTCCTTTATCGAATGTGGCCAATTGTTGTTTCAGTTGTTTATCGTCAGATTCTTGTTTTGGGAACTCCAACTCGACATTTACTACTTTTTGTTGTTGGAAAGGTTGTTTAACAAAGTATTTCCTCCCGTCTTTGTAGGCAATTCCCGTTACGAAAGCATTCTGGTTTGATTTTAAAAGTAGCAAAAAATCTTCATCATAACATTTGTCAAAATGAGTTTTGTCATCAGAAAGTAAGGCAAAAATAGACTTGATGCTTGGGTCTTGTACATAAACTTGAATTCGGTCGAATTGCTTTCCGTTTTTCACAGTTACATTTAGCTCAAATTTAGGCAAATCAAGAACTTCTTTGGCGATGCAGAAATAACCGTTGGATTTCACTCTGAATCCATGTTTTTTGAGTCTGTAAATCTGTCTTTTCATCAACAGTTTTTGATATTCCTCTTGCTTTTTCTGCGCCAAGTCAGATTTTTTCTTCAATTCTTTTCGGTACGCTTCTGAAGCCTTTGCGAGTTCCTTTTCATTTTTGGCTAATTGCTTCTGATAAAATCTGCTTAAAGATTTGCCTAGCTTTTCCAAGCCTTTTGTGTTAGTAAGTTTCTCTTTGCTGAAATTCTGAAATCTATTTCCAAAATCACTCTCTCCAAGCTGTTTGGCAACTAATTCATCTACTTCCCACAAGTTTTT
>JBLIFI010000524.1:0-3542 GCA_047633715.1 Flammeovirgaceae bacterium | reverse complement strand
TAGTCTAGCGGTTCCCCGCTGGGACAAAAATAGTAGGCATAGCATCGCTATGGATACTATTTTTAACGAAGAATAGACCAAAAAGAAACAAATATAATGGAGTAAGTTATTTAATTCCTTTCACTAACCAACAAAATTACAATTTAGCACCAAGATATGTTTTAAAAAAAAATTTATAACTGAAAAACAAATTCATTTGGTATTTTCTCTGTTTCATATTCGTAGGATTAGAAATTCTGTATCGTTTTGGTTCGTGAGAGCGAAATAGTTAGACAAAAAAATAGAAATTTTGATGGTAAGTAAACTTTTAATCATTTTAGTATTCACAGATTGCCCAAATTGACTATCATGAAAAACAAACTGCCCATTATTCTGCTCGCCTTCGCCAATGAAAAAGAAGACGAATCTGCCTATTTGAGAGAATTGACAAAAGAACAAAGGCTCATCCGAAACCAACTCCAAAAATTGAAAGATAATGCAATTTGCGAAGTAGAACATTTGCCTAATGTTACGCTGAAAGAGATTTTCAATACTTTCCAGAACGAGAATTATCGTGGGCGAATTTGCCTGTTTCATTATGGTGGGCACGCCAGCAGTTTCCAATTATTGTTGGAGTCAGAAGAGGGCGGAAATGCTTTGGCTCATGGAGACGGCCTGATGGGGTTCTTGAAAAAACAGCAAAAAAATGGCTTGAAAGTAATTATTCTGAATGGTTGCGCCACAGAACAACACGCTCATGCACTTGCTGAGGCGGGAATTGCCACAATTGCCACTTCTGGTTCAATCAACGATGAGGTAGCAACCAAATTTGCCGAACGTTTGTATTTGGGAATAGCCAACCAAATCCCGCTCCAACAGGCGTTTGAAGAAGCAAGCGATTTTATAAAAAGCGAAAAAGGAACAGCAGATAAGAAAGCATTATACAGAGATTTGTCTTGGGAAGGTATGGGAAATAATACTGTAGAAACTTTCCCATGGAAACTCCACCTACCATTATCTCCAACCGAAAAATTGGCAGATTGGACAATCCAACAAAGCCATAATATCTTGAACTTATCGGAAGCAGAGTTTGCCAAAATTGCATTTGAAGGACTCAAAAAAGAGAATGAAATTGATGCAGAAAAAATCAAAAAAGGCTTAACCAAATACTTGATTGAGTCGGTAAATCTGAGAAAAACAGTTTCTTTTTTAGAAACAGAATTAGTTGAAAAAGAAACTGCGATAGAAAATTATATACGGCAGATAAAAAACGAGGTTGGAAACCTAAAGAAGCTTTCCAGAAAGGGAGAATATGAAGCCGTAGATAAACGAAAAGATAGGTTGATTAGAGAGATTTGGGAAACTTTTAGCTGATTCTTTGGTTTTAGTGCAAACGAAAAAAATAGTTTTTTTTGGCAGTTTCCGAGTTCAATTTCTCCAAGTATTTCGTTATATTAAAAGTACGTTCTCTGAAAACATGTTCAGTTTCCACATTACAACTCCACAGAAATATGAAAACCATACAACTATTTATTTTTGTCTTATTGATTGGGTTTGCCCAAGCCCAAGTGAGGCAAACTGCATACATCGAACTTGAAATTGATAAAAAAACCGGCTCCGACTACTTGATAATAGAAGCTGATTCTTTGGGAGCTTTATGTGTGTTGGAAAGCAGTAAAACCGAGCCAGACAACAGGAGACAACTCATTTTTGCGTTTTTCGATTCGGAATTGAATAAGTCTTGGGAGCAGGCCTATCTGATTAAAAGTACCTCCAAAATTCTCAATCATTATTATGACATGGGCTTTGTTTATATTCTTGTGCAGGAAAAAGACTTTGATTACAGCATTATGAAATTAAGTCTGGAAGATGGAATCATCAGCCAAATTGCCTTTACCGATCTTGATGATTTCATTGTTACTCATTTCAAAGCAAGTAATGGTACATTGCTGCTGGGAGGAACAATCAAAGATTTGCCAGCCGTGATTCTGAAAAGATATAGTGAAGACAACAAACCAATTGTACTACCATCTATCAACCAACTGAAAGCACGGTTGATAGATATTGTAATTGATACAGAAAATGAACGACTTCTGGTTTTGATGCAAAAAAAACGCTCTATCAACAATGAATCTTTCTACGCTAATTGGTATGATTTAAAGGGAAATATCCTACTCAATAGAGAAGTTCCGCTCACAAAAGACTACAATTTACTGACTTTCCGCCCATATCTAAAAGATGACGGAAGTTTGTTGCTCTTTGGTTCTTATGGCTTGAAAAACGAATCTTTGGCGCAGGGTATTTATAGTTTGGAACTCAATAATGGCAAGTTGGGCGAAAATAGATTTTATGATTTTGGCTATCTGAATAACTTCTTCAATTACCTGCCAGAAAAGCGAAGGGAAAAATATATCCAAAAAGTAAAAGAAAGGCTGAAAGATGGAAATAGAAAACGATTCGGCTATAAACTCTTTGTTCACAATTTGGAAATAATAGATGACAATATTATTTTCATGGCAGAGTCTTATGACGCACGCTCTGATTTTAGCAGAAACCAATCCATGCAGAACAACCAGTTCTATGGTTCTAGTTTAGATCCTTCTATGAGAAGGTATGTACGTAGATTGGGGGCTTATTCCTATTTGCCAAGTGCATTTGCCATTGACCCGTGGTGGGACAATAAGCCTTTCCCAGATGAATTCAATTATGTTCATGCCATTGCATTGGGTTTTGACCAGAATGGAAAACTGCTTTGGGACAACAGTTACACTTTTGATGATACAGAATCTGAATTTCCGATAGAATTGGCAAAAGTACATGTACAGAACGATTCACTTGCCTTTTTTCAGTATGACAGCGAAGAATATTTTTTCAAAACATCTGACAAAAGCACTTTTATAGAAAAAAATGCCGTGGCAGACACGCCACTTTTATTTGAGGAAGATGTGATAGACAATTTCGACCATGGCGGAGTGATTAAATGGTATGGTGGAAATTTCTTGGTTTCTGGAGTGAAAAGAATGCGAAACAAGATGGATAATAAAAAAAACAGGCATGTCTTTTTTATCTCTAAATTCACTCACAATTCGGAGTGGAAAGAGGCAAAAAAAGAGAAAGGCAAAGATAATTGAGATAGAACCGAACAATCAACTTATTGACGAAAGATGAACTATGATTAACATAACCGCTCGCAAATAAATCATTTATTTTTCCGTACAATTAAGTATTTTCGCTCAATAGTAAAACTGAATTCAAGAAAGCAAGATATATAAATAATGAGCTCAAAAAATAAACTTCACGGTGTAGGAGTTGCCTTAGTTACTCCTTTCGATTCTGATGGAAAAGTAGATTTTGTTGGATTAGAAAAGCTATTGGAACACGTTTCCCCGCATTTAGATTACCTGGTAGTAAATGGAACTACCGCAGAATCGCCCACACTTTCTGCTTCGGAAAGGATTGCCATTTTGGAATTTGTGCAACAAAACAATCCAAGTAAACTCCCAATTGTTTTTGGAATGGGTGCAAACAATACACAGGCTCTGATTAGTGAAATCCAACAAGCT
>JBLIFI010000523.1:0-3562 GCA_047633715.1 Flammeovirgaceae bacterium | reverse complement strand
AAACGTACTCCAACCGACCCCAAATAAAATTGCGAATTTCGGGCAAGCTCGCTTTCAAGCAACCTACTTTCAAACTATTTTCCATCCGCATTCTGTTTAATCTCATCTCTATTTTTATATATTGGCAACAGTTGATCCAAGCCTAAAATCTTGAAAACATTCATCACTTTCTCACTCACTCCATAAAGAATTATTTCTCTTCCTTCTTCCTCCAATTCGTCTAAACGAGAAGTGAAAACACCAATGCCAGGAGAGGAGATGTAGTCTAATTTGTGGCAATCTACCAAAATAGTGTAATCAGTAGTTTTAAGTGCTTTATCGAGTGCATTATCCAACAGAATAGAAGAACTTGCATCTAAATCTCCGCTAATCTGAATGGTATAATAAGGTTTTTCTTCAGTAATAATTACTTCCATTGGTAGTTGTTAATACGGTTAAAAATAGGCTTTGTTGGGGTTAAGACAACTTTCGTGTCTAATTTAACTTTTCTTATTCAAAATTTTATGGTTGATGTGAATTATGACTTGTGAAGTTACGTATTTTCCCTGCTCTTTGTTTCTTTTGTCAAAGGCGGAATAGAAAATTATTGACTAATGTTACGCAGCAAAGCACTTGGCAGTATTGTCGATGTTGATAGCATCGACTATCACTCCATTTTAAATCTACCAATGTGCGAATTCGAGCTAAAACCGAACCTTTGTGTAACATGCATTATTGAGCTTTTTTGCACACTTCACATTATTTATTAGCATTTTTTTAGCAAAGACTTGAGGTTAGTTAAATAGGTGGCCTTTTGCAAAAGTGGTTTGCATTCCGATGCTTGCTAGAATAGTTTTTATTTTCCATTTTTTTTGTGTCTATCGCTTGAAGGTAATGGAATATTATTCTATATTTGCAATCCTAATTTTAGAGAAGTCATTAAGAAGACACGAAAATAGATAACGATGAGTAGCGAGTCACTAATCAAATTGATAGAAGAGGATTACAGAACTGCTAAGGCAAAACACCCTGAGTTTGGCGCAGGAGATACTGTAAATGTCCACTTGAATATTAAGGAAGGAGAGAAAGAAAGAGTTCAGCAATTTCAAGGAACTGTTCTGCAAATCAGAAACAGAGGTGGAAATGGTGAAACTTTCACAGTAAGAAAAATCTCAAACGGGATAGGTGTAGAAAGGATTCTTCCTATGGCTTCCCCCAATATTCTTAAAATAGAAGTGTTGAGACAAGGTAGAGTAAGAAGAGCTAGATTGTTTTACCTAAGAGGTAAGCAAGGAAAGGCTGCGAAAGTAAAAGAGAAAAGAAACTTCTAGGCTTAATAGGCTTAAAAATAAGAAAAACCCGACAAATTATTTTGTCGGGTTTTTCTATATGTAAACAACCGTCACAGATGAGCAAATCATGTGGAATGAGAAAACGATTTCCAGGAAAGCTGTGGCATGCTTCAATGAGAAAGAGAGAATAGGAACTGCCGAGTTGGTGGAATCTATAAACCTTCCCGAAGTTCGGTTTTTGAGCTAAAATTCTTTTTGTTGGATTTCGCAACTACGCCAATTGATGAGAAGGAACTCAGTCAAAATCCTATTCCTAGCCAAATCCTTCGAGTCCGTCTCGCCAATTTTGAGTAATTGGCAATTCGTAGCAATTATTTGGTGGGTTTCAAATTGGGAAAATCAATCAGTTTAATTGACTTTTGCCCAAAATTGAATGCGGTTTCTTTCAACCAAAGTACATCAGAGATACGACCGAGTGGGTTGGGAAGTAAACTTCCAGCCTGAAGATTGGAACGAAAAAAGGCACAAGAACGCTATGCTAACTCTTGCGCCAGATGGGGATTACGAGAGTAAACCTTCAAAGTCAAAATAAGCAACTCCATCTTCTTTGTTTACGATAACTGGGTCATTATCTACTATTCTATTTGATAAGATTGGATGTTCTGCATACTTTTTTGATTGGTAGTAGAAAATCCAACAAGAATTTGATTCTTTTATCTTTAAAAATACCATATCCGTGGAGAATCTCTCTTTTACAAGTTTCTTTGCTGAGTTTGTAGCCATTTCAATAGTGTTCATAATATCATTTTTATTTAAATCAACTAGTTGTAGCATCCGCTACGACTCTTAATCATCAACATTCATCCCAAATTTCAATAAACGTATTTTAATCTGTGCTTGTGGCAGAATCGAGCGGACGCTCGAATTATGAAAAGGTCGTAGGAAAAAACCTACGACCAGATGGGAACTTAATTCACGTTCCGCCAATTTTGGGCAACTCTCAATTCAGCGTAATCATTTGGTGGGTTTCAACTTGGGAATATCAATCAGTTTAATTGACTTTTGCCCAAAATTGAATGCGATTTCTTTCAACCAAAGTACATCAGAGATACGACCGAGCGGGTTGGGAAGTATACTTCCAGTCTGAAGATTGGAACGAAAATAGGCACAAGAGCGCTATGCTAACTCTTGCGCCAGATGGAGCTACAGCCGTTTGGTTATTCGGCCCTAACATAATAGTAGAATACCTTTTTCAACATCACATCACCTTCTGGACCATGAGGATGGGGAAATAGAATTGAAGAACTGAGTGTCTTTTCCTGAATCCCAAAATCAATGGAGTCATTGACAATAAAACTAAATACGCCTGACTTATCTCCATTAATCTCAATTTTACTTCCATTTATGCGCATTATTGGTTTTATACCAAATGAGCGACCATCGTGAGCTATCATTTTAAAATAACTCGTATCGGATAAAGATAGGGTTCCAGAAAGTTTCTCACCCAGCATAATTGTATCTTTATTTAAATGCAAGTGTACTTTAGGAAAACACTTACCCAAAACAGACCTATCACCTTTATTCGATTCTTCTTCTGTAATAGGCTCTATTTTTCCACAAGATACAAATACTAATACAAATAGGAAGCTGAATCCAAATCCTCTTATTGATGAATTTACCATGAAATTATTTTATTATTTAATGTTTTAAAAAACTATATTCAATTCGCTTAATATCTATCTTAAATAACTGTCCTATCTAAGGTAGTAACCCCACCAATGCTTACCCGCTCGGTCGCATCTTGAATGCAAGTCCAATCCATTGCAACCGTAACCTAACTCCGCATTTCCAATGCCTTTTCACTCAAAAACCGCATTCATTTTGGGGCTTATCACAAATCAACAAACTGAGGCACGAGAAGTTCCGCTTATAAAACAAGCCGAATAAAACTCGAAAGCATTGCCCTGAAAATGAGCGGAACAGACTTGAGAAATTGAGTTCCAATTATTCACAGGCCTGTTTTCTTCTCATCAATTGGGGAGTTGCGAAATCCAACCAAAACTTTATTTTTCTTAGTCGAAAGCGACTCGGAAACCGTAAACGGCAAACTGCACTTTGGGGTCGTTGTTGTACCTTTTGAAATTCTGGACATAGCGCTCTCCATAGAGCCAAGCTCCGCCACGGACGACTTTCTCTTTGCCCGTTTCCCAGCCTTTTGGGTTGGTGGCATCGTTGTGATAAATGCTTTCTGAGTACCAATCATTGCACCATTCCCAGGCGTTTCCGCTCAT
>JBLIFI010000522.1:0-3572 GCA_047633715.1 Flammeovirgaceae bacterium | reverse complement strand
AGAAGCCAAGCCGAAAAAAATGATGATTATGAGATTTTCAAATAGAGTATTTTATGTGTTGGCAGTTTTACTTTTTGCCAACTTCACTTCACTTCTTGCACAATCCAACACGCCCGCAGACAAAATAATTGCTCGTGTGGATAATTATATTGTGTTGCTCTCCGATATGGAACAGGCCTATCAATCTATGGTGGTTGACAAAGGCGACCCAGGACCAAATGCCAGATGTGAGATTTTGGAAGGTTTATTAATCAACAAAATCATGATGGCAAAAGCTGAAATTGACTCCATTATTGTTGATGAAGTAATGGTTGAGGGCGAATTAGAGCGAAGAATGCAGTATTTCATTAGCCAAGCAGGTGGAGTAGACAAATTAGTAGTTGCTTTTGGAAAAACCATTCCACAACTGAAAGACGATTTGCGTGAGCAGGTAAAAGAGCAGTTGACAACACGAAAAGTACAGCAAGAAATTACTTCTGGAGTTACTGTTACGCCAGCAGAAGTAAAAAAATATTTCAATAATATCCCCAAAGATAGCATTCCACTTCTTCCTGCCGAAATACAGGTGGGGCAAATTATTCGCTACCCAGAAGTGAGTGATTCAGAAAAAAAGAAAGCGAAAGAAAAACTGATTGCTATTCAGCAACGAATTGCAAATGGAGAAGACTTTGCCGAATTGGCGAAAGAATTCTCGCAAGACCCAGGAAGTAAGCGAAATGGTGGAGAATTAGGCTGGACAAATCGTGGTGAGTTTGCCCCAGAGTTTGAAGAGTCGGCACTTACTATGGATATTGGTGAGTATTCTGAACCAATAGAGACTGATTTTGGATTTCACTTGATTCATTTGTTGGACAGAAAGGGGAATAAATTCAGAACCCGACATATTCTGATTCGACCAGAGTCTAATGAAATGGATTTGTCATCTGCCGAGCAATTTCTAGACAGTATTCGCTCAATTATAATTGCAGGTTCTGTAAGGTTTACCAACATGGCAAAAGAACATACGGACGATACGAACACGAAAGGTGCTGGCGGAATGTTTGCCGACCCATCTACAGGAGACTACTGGGTTTCCACTGACGGACTCGATCCTGTGATTTTCTTCACAACAGATACCATGAAGATTGGTAATATTACCAAGCCCATGCGTTTCAGGACGGAAGATGGCGAACCAGCATCTAGAATTATTTACTACAAAAATTATCGTGAGCCACATTATGCCAACCTAAAGCAAGATTATCAAAAGCTTTATGGAGCGACTTTGGGAGGTAAAAAGAACGATGTATTACGTCAGTGGCTTTCAAAAGCAAAAAAAGAGGTCTTTATAGACATTGACCCAGAATATGACAAATGCAATATTCTGAATGAACTTTAGTTTTAAAAAGAGGTTGGAGTTTAAACTCCAACCTCTTTTTTTCTTATATCAATAACATAAGTGAAAGAGTTTAAATAAAATGCGCCATAAAGGCGTAGTTATTTTGTTTGCCAAGATTGCGTAAAAATTTCAGCATAATGTAATTACGGTTAAATTTTTAGGTGATTTTGGCAGGCAAAAGAACAAGCCAACTGGGGTATTTAATTTCTTTCACTAAAGTCCCCTATTCAAACTATGAGCAATTATTTAAAATTTATTTTCATCCTTTCCGTCTCAGTTTTAAGCGCTTGCCAAAGCAAGGTGGAAACTACGGAAAACAGACCAAGTATTTCCGCAAATGACACCAAATTTCCCGAAGCAGATTTCCCAACCATTACAGAGGAATATGTGGGAGAGTTGGTAAATGCATTGGCAGCCGACAACATGCTTGGCAGAAAGTCAGGGACAGAAGGAGAGCAACTGGCTGGAGATTACATTGCCAAGCAGTTTGAGAAAATTGGATTGACTTATTACGAAGGAATGGACAGCTATTTCCAAGCTTTTGAGGTGTTGGAGGTTTCAAATCAACAGGCAAAAGCGAAATTGAATGGCAAAAGTATCAACCCAAAAAATATATTTTTGGAGGCACAAATTGCTGAAATAAATTGGAAGAATCCCGAAAGTATCGAAACTGAAAATCTTTCCAGCTTAGGTGATTTGCGAGCTATTGGCGAGAAGCTAGAAAAGCCCAGAAATACGACTATCGTTCTGGTAAGTACTACCTTGGCAGAAGAATTCAAGAGTTTAAAACAGAGAATGAGTGCTCAAACCATAGTGGCTTCTTCTGAAAAACAACCTGTTGTTTGGATTTTGACAAACAAAAAAAAGGTAAGCGGGTTGGAACTTGATTTTAAACAAGAAGTAAAAAAGAAAACATTTAGAAATGTGGTGGCAGTTTTGGAAGGAAAGTCTAAACCAGATGAAATGCTATTTTTCTCGGCTCATTACGACCATTTGGGAATACTTTCACCAACCAAAGAGGACTCAGTTGCCAATGGAGCAGATGATGATGCTTCTGGTGTTTCTGCAGTAATCAGTTTGGCAAAACATTTCAAAACTACTCAATCCAACGAAAGAACACTTGTTTTTGTGGCTTTCACAGCGGAAGAGTTGGGTTTGTATGGTTCAAAGTATTTTGTTAATTCGTTGAATATCAATCCGAAGCAAGCAATTGCCAATATTAATATAGAAATGATTGGCAAACAGTCGGAGTTTGGCTCAGGCAGACCATTTATGACCGGTTTTGAGAAGTCTGATTTGCAAAATATTCTGAATGCAAGTTTGAAGAAAACCAAAGGAGAAATCATGTTTGACCCGTATAAAAAATATGGTTTGTTCTACCGCTCCGACAATGCAAGTTTTGTAGAAAAAGACATTGTTGCCCATACTATTTCCACTTGTGAAATTGACACAGACATTTATTACCACACAGTTGATGATGAAGTGGAAACGCTCAATATTCCGCAAATGACACGAACCATTCAGGTGTTGGCAAAAGCTGTTGAGCCTTTGGTAATTGGAACGGCAAAGCCGAAATGGACGAAAGAGAAATAAGATTCTAGTTTTGGAGGCTTTGAAAGATTGCTTTACTCCAAATCAATTCGTATAATTTTCTATAAAAGCCATCTCAGTAGAGTTTTTACATCTATTTCCATTCCAAAACATGATATTTTTCCCTGTTCTACCAAGGGTATAAGCCAATAGAAAAAACAAGGAAATATGTAAAATCAATTTGGATTTTCTGCCTATTCTCTGCCCAAATTCATCAATCCAAAGAAATAAAGAGAGAAATAGGCAACTATAAAGCGGTGTCAAATACCTTTCTGCCTCAAAGTATTTTACGGAGAAAGTCCAATGCATTGAGAAATAATAGATGATGAATATGAATGCAAAAAAATACAGGATTGACTTCTCTTTCCTGCTCCAAAGCTGAAAAGAGCGGAATATAATTGCCAAAATAACACTAATTACGACTCCAACCCGAATTGGTTTATACAAGTTCAAAGGCAAAAACCACAAACTAAAAGCTTCTGTGTAAGCATCTAGATTGACTTCCACAAAATAGAACCTTAGATTAAAAATTCGGGTGGAAGTGATTCTCCATCTTTCCAAAAAGCCTTCTTGGAAATTGAAAACCCATAGGCTTATCCCTAAAAAA
>JBLIFI010000521.1:0-3580 GCA_047633715.1 Flammeovirgaceae bacterium | reverse complement strand
CAGACTATCTTTGCCAAAACACTACGGAGGCATTGGTTCAACAGAACCTATATAGAGCAGTTCTTCAAGATACTCAAGCATGTGCTGAAAATCAGCGAAGCAAGAACCGCAAATAAGGAAGGGCTTGAAAATAAGATTCTTCAATTTGCTTTCCTGGCTATTGAGGCACAAAAAATAATCAAGTTCCTTAGAAGAAAATTTAGTCTATTTAAAGGAAAAGGCTTCACTTCCTTGCAGAGAATATTATGTTCTGAACAGGAAATAATAAGCCTTTTGCAAAAAATAAGTAGATGCAATAGGCTAGCAATCAGACACTTATTAACTAAGTAACTTCTACAAGTTAAGATATAATATAATTGGGGATTTGCTGAAATATTAGAAATCAAAACTGTATAAAATCACTCAATAATTACGCTTTAAAAGAATATTGAATGATTTTACATCAAAAAAGTGCTTTTTTTGATGCGGTTGCCCTGGAAAATCACGGAGAAAGGAGACAGTAGGAAATCATTCTAAATCCATTTCTTTGTTTGATGAATTCTCCAACGACCTTAAACTTTTGGAGAGTTTCTTAAACGGCAATTTTGTCACATCAAACTGACAAGAATTGCCAAAACCACCAATGGCACAAGAAATGCAAGGATGAAAAAGAAAGTAATAGACTTTCAAGTTTACATTCACATTATGGAGCAATTATCTCCAACAAGATTAGTGTAAACTTCAAAAAAGTAGAATTCTTCAAACTTAAAATTAAATTTCAAAAGACATGTCTAATTTGAACATCAAACCTTTGGCGGACAGAGTAATTGTTGAGCCCGCTGCGGCAGAAGAAAAAACAGCTTCAGGTATCATCATTCCTGATACTGCAAAAGAAAAGCCAATGAGAGGCAAGGTAGTAGCAGTTGGAAATGGTAAAGTTGATGAGCCTTTAACTGTAAAAGTGGGTGATTCAGTTCTTTACGGAAAGTATGCAGGAACTGAAATCAATGTAGAAGGTGCTGATTACCTCATCATGAGAGAGTCTGATATCTACGCAGTAATCTAGGAGACACAAGTAGAAAGTATCAAGTAGCAAGATTTGAACAATAAATCTTGCCTATTCAATTGCAACTAGCTTCAGCTAGTTGTGTTGTAAAGTGAAAATCTAAAAAAATAAAGTAATGGCTAAAGAAATATTCTTCCAAAGAGAAGCAAGAGAAAAATTAAAAAAGGGCGTTGACATTTTGGCAGACGCAGTAAAAGTTACGTTGGGACCAAAAGGTAGAAACGTAATTTTAGATAAAAAATTCGGTGCGCCATCAATCACTAAAGATGGTGTGAGTGTTGCCAAAGAGATTGAGTTGAAAGACGCAATCGAGAACATGGGCGCACAAATGGTAAAAGAAGTAGCTTCTAAAACAGCAGATACTGCTGGAGACGGAACTACAACTGCTACTGTTTTGGCTCAGGCAATTGTAGATGCTGGTTTGAAAAACGTAGCAGCAGGTGCAAACCCAATGGATTTGAAAAGAGGAATTGACAAGGCAGTTACCGCTGTGATTGCTCAATTGAAAAAGAATTCAAAAGCAATTGCCGACACAAAAGAGATTGCTCAAGTAGCTACAATTTCTGCCAATAGCGATTCAGAAATCGGAAACATGATTTCTGAGGCGATGGAGAAAGTAGGAAAAGATGGTGTAATTACTGTTGAAGAAGCAAAAGGAACTCAAACTGAAGTAAAAACAGTTGAAGGAATGCAATTCGACCGTGGATACTTGTCTCCATACTTTGTGACTAACACAGAGAAAATGGAAACTGAAATGGAAGCTCCATATATCTTGTTATACGACAAGAAAGTTTCTTCTATGAAAGAATTATTGCCTGTATTGGAGCAAGTTGCCCAAACTGGTAAATCTCTTTTGATTATTGCAGAAGATGTTGATGGAGAAGCATTGGCTACTTTGGTAGTGAACAAAATCCGTGGTGCATTGAAAATTGCTGCTGTGAAAGCTCCAGGTTTTGGAGACAGAAGAAAAGCAATGTTAGAAGATTTGGCTGTTTTGACTGGAGGAAATGTAATTTCTGAAGAAAGAGGCTTCAAATTGGAAGGCGCTACTTTAGAAGATTTAGGAACTGCCGAGAAAATCACTATCGACAAAGACAACACAACTATTGTGAATGGTGCGGGAGACTCAGAAGCTATCAAAGGCAGAGTGAACCAAATCAAAGCGCAAATGGAATCTACTACTTCTGACTACGATAAGGAGAAGTTGCAAGAGCGTTTGGCTAAATTGTCTGGCGGAGTTGCTGTGTTGTACATTGGTGCAGCTACAGAAGTGGAAATGAAAGAGAAAAAAGACCGTGTAGATGACGCATTACACGCTACAAGAGCTGCTGTTGAAGAAGGCGTTGTTGTAGGTGGCGGTGTTGCTTTGCTTCGTGCTTTGTCTGCTTTAGACAAAATTGACACAGAAAACGAAGACCAAGTTACTGGTGTAAACATTATCAGAATTGCTATTGAAGCTCCATTGAGAACAATTGTTGCCAATGCAGGCGGAGAGCCTTCTGTAATCATCAATAAAATTAAGGAAGGAAAAGGAAACTACGGTTTCAATGCAAGAACTGGCGAATTCGAAGATTTACTTGCCGCGGGTGTAATTGACCCAACTAAAGTAACTCGTTTGGCTTTAGAGAATGCAGCTTCTATCGCTGGCTTATTGCTCACAACTGAGTGTGTAATTGCTGACGAACCAGAAGAAGGTGGTGCAGGAATGCCTCCAATGGGCGGAATGCCTGGCGGAATGGGCGGAATGATGTAAGCCAATTCTTATGCTAATAGTTAGTCCTGACAGGGTTTCAAACCCTGTCAGGACTTTTTTTTACAAAAAAGGGAGACACACCAAAAGAGTGTATTCCTTCGTGTTCTTAACTGCTTTAAAAGTTGGACTGATTTTGTAGTGTAAACCAGGAAACAAAATGGTCGAAGAATTATTGAAAAGCTACATTTTAAATTTTCATAAGAAAGCTCTCCTTTCTCCATCTTCTTTTCTCTTTTTTTGGCTGGATTTTCCTCATTCCTAATTTATCAGAGGAAATAGAAACCAATAAGCTCCAAGTTCTTCGCCCAAGTATTCCGCTAGGCGCGCCCCGCCAATTTCGGGGAGTGGAATAATGATTGTTTACCTATCAATTTCCAACCAACCATCGGCAAAGTTGCTATTTTTCAGTTTGGTAAAATTAGAATGAATTGAGAAACCTTGGAAATTAAAATAGCTTTCAACTACTGCCGAGATTTCAAATTATTGGGTAATTGCCAAACTATTTCCCTTTCCCTTCCCCAAAATTGAATACGATTCGCAATTAACCCAAATTATAGAAATTCCGTATATTTGGGTGAATCCGACATTTCCCACCCTAATTTTCCAAATTCTGTATTTAGTTAAATATATGATAATCAAATATTTAACTAAATACAGAATTTGGAAAATGGAGTTGAAAGAAACAATTAGCATTTTAACATAGAGAGTTTCAGTATTTTTCCACGAAATGAACAAAATTCAGCTTATTTGTCCACAGCCAAGATTTTTTGTTACTTTTTCAT
>JBLIFI010000520.1:0-3595 GCA_047633715.1 Flammeovirgaceae bacterium | reverse complement strand
AAGATTTTTTGTTACTTTTTCATTCAAGAGAAAAACTAAGACTAACTTATGTTGAGTGTTATGCAAATAACTTAAATATTATTTAGGAAAATAAACGATTTGTATTTTAAGGGTGGGAAATGTCGGATAGTCGAACACTACCGATATTTGCTCAGACCCAATAATTAAAAAGTCCGTCTTCCTAATTCTAAATAGGAAAACGGACTTTACTTTTTGAGAAACAAATTTACTCAATTTTCATTTTCTCTTTCCCCATAAACTGTTGGAGAACCACCGCAAGAATAATGAGCGGAATACAACCAATTACATTGAACCACAAGTAAGGAATGTCAGTAAATAATGCGCAGTAAATCACAACTGCTTCTGCAATAACTGCGGCAATGAAAGTAGCTTTTTCTCCTACTTTTTTGAAGAAGAAGGCCACTACGAAAATTCCCAAAATCACTCCATAGACAACTGAACCAAGGAAATTGACTGCCTGAATCAAATTCTCCAACTTATCTGCCAGTTGCGTAAAGGCAATGGCGGAAAGTCCCCAGAAAAGTGTGAGCCATTTCGAAGCTTTCAAATAATGTGAATCCGAGCCTTCTTTTTTGAAAACTCGCTTGTAGAAATCGACTACGGAAGTGGTTGCCAAAGAATTCAGTTCCGAAGAAGCCGAAGACATGGCGGCCGAGAGAATTACGGCAATCAATAATCCAATCAAACCTTCGGGCAAATATTCTATCACAAAGCTGATGAAAACAAAATCTCGATCTTTCTTGATGTAATTATCGAGCTGTTTTTCTTTGGCCGCTTCATCTGTTAGTTCCGCCAAATCATCGGAATGAATAATGCTGATGGCTTCCTTTTTGAGTTCCTTGCTAGAAGTTTCCAAACCTTTCAGTTCTGTTTGGAGATTCTGAACTTCGGTGGAGTTCCCCGCTTCGTCAGCTTGAACCAAAGCCATAGTTTTCTCTTTTTTGAGCGAGAAATTGCTGGCATAATCATCTTCCAAAGTTTGGAGACGTTCAATGTTTACCGTAGAAGTTACTTGATCTCTTTCCGCAGAATTGAAATAAATTGGTGGTTGATTGAATTGATAAAATACAAACAATAGCACTCCAACAAATAGAATAAGAAACTGCATGGGTACTTTCAAAATACCATTCATGAGCAAACCTAAACGACTTTCTGCTACTGACCTTCCGCCTAAATAGCGTTGCACTTGTGATTGGTCAGTTCCAAAATAAGACAAGGCAAGGAATGTTCCGCCCAATAAACCTGTCCAAATATTGTATTTGCTTGAGAGGTCAAAATCGAAATCAATTACATTCAATCTACCCATTTTCCCTGCCACAGTAACCGCTTCGCCCAATCCCATACTTTCTGGGAGGAGTTTCACGAGCATGTAGCCCGCCACAATCATTCCCAGAGTAATGATAAACATTTGCTGTTTCTGCGTATGGCTGACTGCTTTCGTTCCACCAGTTACGGTGTAGGTAATGACTATGAAACCGATAATGACCGAAAGCATATTCAAATCCCACCCTAAAACTTTGGAGAGAATAATTGCGGGTGCGTAAATGGAAATTCCTGCGGCAAAACTACGTTGCGCCAGAAACAAAAATGCTGTGAGCAAACGCATTCCCACTCCAAAACGAGTTTCTAAATACTCGTAAGCGGTGTAAACATTCAATTTATGATAAATAGGAACGGCAACAATGGAAATCACAACCATGGCAATAGGAACTCCCAAATAGAAATGGATGAAGCGCATTCCGTCTCCAAAAGCCTGACCTGGCGTAGAGAGGAAAGTGATGGCGCTCGCCTGAGTTGCCATAATAGACAAACCAATTGTGAACCAGCTCATGTCTTTATCCGACAGTAAATAGCCTCGAATATCTTTAGCTCCACGGCTTTTCCAAATCCCGTAAGCCACAATCGAAATCTGTGTGCCAATCAGCACAACCCAATCTAAAATACTCATTCAAATGTTTTTGTAAACCAGTAAAACAATCCAATTACAACGGTCATTTCTATAATGACAAACCAATAAACTTGCTTCCAGCTACTCACGAAGCTTGGCAAGCCTACGAGCGATTCGCTATCGTCTTTTTTTGTTTCTTTCATAATTTGCGTAGAAAAGTGATTTAGACTTGCTAAGTCTTCAAGACTTAGCAAGTCTGCTTATTCCTGAAAGCAATTTTACTGCTTTTTTTGGGAACTTTTTCTCCAATTTCAATTCGGTAGTTGACTTAACAGCTTTTTAGGAGTTCAAAACCACATTCAATCCTCAATCACAAAAACTACTCTTCTGTTTTTTCTGCGGTTGGAGTTAGAATCATTCGGGGCAATTGGCTCAGAATCTCCTTTGCCAATTGCTTGCAATCGTGCAGAATCCACTAATTTCCCAATCAAATAGTTTTTGACAGAATTGGCTCTTGCTTCCGAGAGTTTTTGGTTGTTTTCCTGATTGCCCACATCATCTGTATGCCCGTTGATTTGCACATTTTTGAAATTTGCAGAAAGGTAATTTGCCAACTCATCCAAAATTGGGAAGGCAGATTCTTCCAGCTCTGTACTTCCTGTTTTAAATTGGATTTGGTCGAAAGTTTGTCCTTCAGAATTGGTAAAAAGGCTATCGAAATTATGCTTGGTTGGAGACAATGGCTCGATGACTTTTACATCATCCAAGAAATAGAATGCTTCTAAAAAGTGAGAGCCACGCCTGAACTTCTTGCTTTTTACAAACATTTCTGGTCCAAAAACGCCAATCGTAATAAATTTCTCTCCACCTGTTGCCACATAATCTCCACCAATTTGAGTCCAATTTTTGGAGTTGTAAATCACAGTATCAGTCATCAATTGTGGAATTTTAAACTCAATTATTCTATCGTAAGAATTAGTGTCAATTGGCTCATTGGAGAAATAGATTCCAATTCTGTTTACCGCACAGTTGGATTTGTCTGCAAAACTGACGTTGAAACTTGTTGGATAGGTAACGCCCGCTCGTAATGGACGAATGAGTTCGGTTTGTAAATAGGTTCTGGTTGCGTCTCCAAAATCGTGGTAACCGCCTACAGGTTTTCCGCCAAACTTGGTAAACACATAAGCCTTCCCCTCTTTTGCTTTCTGAACTCCCCAAGCACTTTTGGTTGGAGTGAAATACTTTCTTTTCGGGTGGATATAGCCAGCCTCCGTAGGTTTCAGAAGCTTCCAGCCTTTCAACTGCTCCACATAGAATGGAATTTGGCTTCCCTCAAACTCCTCGAAACTACCATTGGAAACAATATTAGTTTGGGAAAAGGCGAAAAAAGGATGAATTACAAAGCAGAAAAACAGAATGGTTTTCTTCATTTGGTTTTAGTTGATTGTGTGTAATTGTGGTATTTTACGATGTGATAGGAGTGTGGATTGGCATAGAAAGGAATAAAGAAAAATCCATAATCCTTCTTCATTCCTTTCTATTTTCTCCTAACTTTCCATCTGATTCACTAGCCAAATCTCATCCGACTCAAAACCCTGTTCTTTCCATTGCACTTGCACTCGTTGCGATTGGATTGTGTTGACAGTTTTTCCTACATAATTGGCGGAAACTGGTAAATCTCGGCTG
>JBLIFI010000519.1:0-3610 GCA_047633715.1 Flammeovirgaceae bacterium | reverse complement strand
ACGGAGACTTCTTCATTCAAAATGACGGATGAGAATGGGAAAATTGTAAATAGAACTTATCAAATCCGACTTTATCATAGAGACAATCCTAAAGAATTTACAGTATTCTACACGAGTAATGGAGTTTGATAGCAGGAAATATGCCGTTGTAAATCCACTTAATATTTATTGGTCATTTGCTGAAAAAATCCTAATTCCTTCTGAACAAAAGACATAACACTTGCAGTAGATTTACCTGCGGGAATGTTAATTGGTCAAGATTACATAAGAAAATACTGGTGGCTCTATCGTGAATTTGGTTAAAAGGTATAACAAAACTAAGTTTTGAAGAAACTATCTTGTTTTTCGAGTTTGTTAAAACTCGAAAAACAAGCAATAAAACTGGTTCAAGCGGGGCTTCCCAAGCGTCCACACTTGAACCTAATAACTTAAATTTCAAAATCATGAATTGCACTCAATACCCAAATTCACGATAGAACCATACTGGTCTAAGCCTGTAATTCTATCTGTGGGGAAGGGCAATACAATTCGTGAAGAGGGAAGTGAAATTTATTTTGAAAAATGGGAAGACAAGAATCAGTAGAATTGAAATTAAAGTCTAGTTGCCATCTGCAACAATTCAGCATCTAAGAAAAATATTTTTTTTGTTGGATTTCCTAACTGCGCCAATTGATGAGAGGAAATAAACTCAAATACTAACTCCCAACCTCTATTTTGCCAATCTCATTCCGCAAATTTTGGGCAATTCTCTATTCGTAGCAATCAAATCAGCACAATCCAAATTAGGAAACCCAATTAGTTTAACAATTCCCTTCCAAAATGGAATGCGGTTTTTAAGGAATGGAAAGTGTGAATCTTAGTGGTAGTTTTCAATGGGACTGCAACCGAATGGCTTAATTTGCACCTTCTCGGGCATCTAATCTCTTATTTTTTTCTCAAGACCTTGATTAAGCTAATTATGGAAACCAAAGTCCACGTGAATTCCAGCACTACGAAAGAGTTGGATTTGAGTAAATAAGCTCCATAACCTGCAATCCCAGCCCCAAAAATATTGAGCAATAAATAGATTTTACTTTCCTGATTTACTATTTTGAAAGTAAGTAGAAAGAAGGC
This sequence comes from Flammeovirgaceae bacterium, assembly GCA_047633715.1. GTDB lineage: Bacteria > Bacteroidota > Bacteroidia > Cytophagales > Flammeovirgaceae > JBLIFI01. Next base: position 2,497 of record JBLIFI010000519.1, on the reverse strand, counting down.
AATCAAAATCATTCCTACGCCTACTGCATTTATCAACTCCGTGGAAATCTCCATATTCATATTTTTGTTTTAAAAGTAATTTCAAATAGCAGACAAAGTTGGTAATGATTTGTGAAATTCCGTTTATATATATACATAAAGTGATACAAACCTCGTTTGAATACTATATTTGTAAGTATTGAGTAAGTTTTGAGTAAAAACCATAATTTTACAGACCAGACAAACGGTACGGACTTTTACCGCATTCAAAAAACTATGAAAGCTATTCTAAATAAATCGTTTTTAATTGTGTTGTTACTTGCACCGCTTCTGCTATTTGGACAGAAAAAAGAGAACCCGAAAAAAGTTCTTTCCAAGGCGAGAGAAGCTGTTCGGGTAGAAGAATATAGGCACGCATTGCCACATTTGAGGAAATTAGACAGTCTTGATCCAACAAACCATGAAGTTCATTATTTGTATGGAATCGTTTATTTGAAGATTGATAAGCGAGAAAAAGCATTGGAAAACCTCCGAAAAGCTGGGGTTGGAGTCGAGAAATTTGACAACATCAATTACTACATGGCTCGGGCATATCACTTGAACCATGAGTTTGACAGCGCAGTCATGTTCTATGAAAAACATATTACCGAAGATGGCAGAGATCCTTCCGAAGAGGAAACCAAATTCCTAATCACTCAGGCAAAAGTTGGAAGTGAATTCCATAAAAACCCGCAAGATGTGGAGGTTTTCAATATGGGAAATGTCATCAATACACCTTTTCCTGAATTTGCCCCTGTGATTTCGGCAGATGAAACCCGACTGATTTTCACCTCCAGAAGACCAGGAAACTTTGGGGGGATTGATGATGAAACCAATCAGCAATTCGAAGACATTTACATTGTGGAAAAAGACGAAGCGGGCGAATGGGGGAAACCTCGAAACATGGGCAGGATGATTAACACAGAAAATCATGATGCTTCCATCGGACTTTCCCCAGATGGGGATGAATTATATATCTATCGCTCCAATAAAACAACAGGCAGACTCTCGGGAGATATTTATTATTCAGATTTTGAGAAAGGAGACTGGACACAGCCTAAGAGAATGCAAGAAGGAATTAACAGTAAAGGCTGGGAACCTCACGCAAGTATTACGGCAGATGAACAAACATTTTTCTTCACAAGCGACAGAGAAGAAGATGACACAAAAGGCGGAAGAGATATATTTATTGTAAAGCGTTTACCTGATTTGACTTGGGCAAAACCACAAAATATGTCTGTGATTAACACAGAGTTTGATGAAGATTCCCCATTTATTCACCCCGATGGAAAAACGCTGTATTTCAGTTCCAATGGAGACAAAAGCATGGGTGGTTTCGATATTTTTATTTCGGAATTGGATGAAGCAACTGGCAGCTGGTCAGAACCGAAGAATATGGGCTATCCAATCAACACGGCTGGAGACGATATTTATTTTGTGTGGTCGGCAGACAAAACTCGTGGCTATTTTTCTTCTACTCGTGGAGATAGCAATGGGGAAACCGATTTATACATGGTAAGTTTTCCAGAGAAGAAAGTCAATTTGATTGTGCTGAAAGGAAAAGTTACCGATGCTCGAACAGGCGACCCTTTGGCAGCAACGATTGAGATTGTGGATAACAAAACACAAAAAATAGTCAATATTGCCAACTCCAACGATTTTTCTGGAAGATATACCGTGATTCTACCACCACAAAAGGACTACGGAATTAGAGTAAGCCGAGAAGGTTATTTATTCAAATCTGCCAATATCAATGTGCCAGACCAATTTGAATACTTAGAAGTCATTCAGAATATTGCCCTGAAACCGATTGATTACAATCAATATGAGCCACTTGCCAATGTCAAGTTTACAGAAGACAATGGTTTGAGAGTTGAAAGCGAACCAGAGTTGAAGGCATTGAAGGAGCTTTCTGAGAGTTTACCTGATGGCTATAAAATGGAAATTATGGTGCATTCAGACAATGAAAGCGATAGTCTTCTAAATACCTTTCTTACGCAAGCAAAAGCAGAGGCGGTAATTGAAAGACTGAAAGACATGGGGCTTTCGGGAGATAATTTGTTTGCCTCTGGAGTCGGCCCAAAATACCCTGCTTTCAGTAATGATACCGAGTCTGGAAAAAAGAAGAACAATAGATTGGAGTATATTTTGAGGAAAGACAAAGAAAACGTGGGAATCTCTGCTGCATTTACTGACCCGAACGATACTACAGAAATTGTGGCTGCTGTAGAAGATGATAAGCATTTGCTACATACAGACCATAAAGTGTTTTTCAAGTTAGGTTCAAGTATTTTAGATGAACGCTCTTATGTTGCTATTGATGAAATTGCGAAATACATGGAAAACTTCCCCTTCGCAGTAATTGAAGTAGGCGGACATACCGACAATGTGGGAAGTCACGATTTCAATATCAAACTGGCAGAAAGGAGAGCGAGTGTAGTGGCGCAACAAATTGTATTTCGTGGAGGAGTTGACAAAG
>JBLIFI010000518.1:0-3616 GCA_047633715.1 Flammeovirgaceae bacterium | reverse complement strand
GATATGGAAAACAACTGGAATTTACTGATTGATAAAAATGACATTCGGAAAGCTGCAATCTCAGCAGAATCCAACCAAAAACCTCTTTCGGAAGGGCAAATTTTGGTTCGGATAGACAAATTGGCTTTGACCTCCAACAACATTACCTACGCCATTCTTGGGAAACCGTATAAATATTGGGAATTTTTCCCAAGCGGTCAGGAAGGGAAAGGCAAACTGCCCGCTTGGGGTTTTGCCGAGGTTGTGAAATCCAATCATGAAAATATTTTTGTTGGAGAACGAATCTATGGCTACTTCCCAACTGCTTCGGAATTGGTAATTCAGGTTGGAGGAGTGAATAAATTTAGTCTTTTAGATGCTTCGCCACATCGAGTTGAGTTGCCAGAGGTTTACAATAGCTACACTAGAACAAAGGCGGATTTGGGCTACAGGCAAGAGTTTGAAGAATTACAGGCTTTATTTCAACCGCTTTTCATCACTTCCTTTTTGTTGGAAGATTTCCTACATGAAAACAATTACTTCGAGGCAAATCAAATTGTGGTTACAAGTGCCTCAAGTAAAACGGCTATTGCCTTTGCTTTTGCCTTATCGAAGCGAGCGGGAAAAATCCCAAATCTGATTGGTCTAACTTCGGCTTCTAATGTGGAATTTGTGAAGAATTTAGGTCTTTACGGAGAGGTGAAAAGTTACGATGAATTGGAAAGTATCTCTACTCGATTGCATACTACAATAACTGATTTTGCTGGAAATAAAGACCTCATCGGCAAAATCCAAACTCATTTTGGCAAAAGCTTAGCTTATTTAGCTCTCATTGGAATTTCTCATTGGGAGAAGCAAGCATTTGGTACAGACCATATTTCTGAAAAAACACAGGTATTTTTCGCTCCAACCCATGCAAAAAAGCGCATGGCAGAATGGGGCGCAAAAGGTTTCCAAAGCAAAGTTGCCAAAATCTGGATTCCATTTTTGCAATCGGCAAAAGATTGGGTGGAAATCAAAAAGGCAAAAAGTACAGAAGAAGTTTCCAAAGTTTATGCCGACTTAGTGTCTGGGGAAATCAACCCGAGAGAAGGTTGGATTGTGGAGGTGGAATGAGTACAAAGTCTTTAGTCTTTTGTCCAAAGTCAAAAAGAAGCTCATATAAAGTAAGAAAGTTGAGAGCAAAACTGTTGAACCACGGTACAGTTAGTGATTATTCTCATGTCTAAAATCTAATCTCTTATATCTAAAAAAATGATTACAAACGATAGCTGGCAACTTACGGTCAATAAAAATGACATTCGGAAATCTAAAATTGCTCCAAATCCACGCCCACAGCAGTTGGAGAAAGGGCAGGTTTTGGTCAAAATCAAGAAATTGGCCTTAACCGCCAGCAATGTGGCTTATGCTCATTTTGGTACTTCTCGTAGGTTTTGGGATTTCTTTCCTTCGCCTGTTTCAGGAATAGGGATTTTGCCCGCTTGGGGTTTTGGAGAGGTCGTAGAATCGGCAAATGAGGATATTCCTGTAGGCGAATGGCTTTATGGGTTTTTCCCAGTTGCCTCTCATTTAGTGATGGATGCGCAGAAGACCAATGAAACCATAATACAATCAGTTGATTTGCACAGATTGGAAATAGCAAGTGTCTATAATAACTATACAATTACCGAGGAAAAGCTAGATTACGATGCTCGTTATGACGATTTACAAGCACTTTTTCAGCCTCAATTTTTCCATACTTTTATGCTGGAAGATTTGCTATTTGAGAAAGGCTATTTTGATAGCGAGCAAATTGTAATCACAAGTGCATCGAGCAATATTGCCATTCTGCTGGCATTCTTGATTGCCGAACGAAGAAAACAGGAAGGAAACTCAACAAAAATCATTGGACTCACTACTTTTTCTAAAGCAGGTTATGTGAGAAAATCAGGATTCTTCGATGAGATAAGAGGCTATGAAGAATTAAACACTCTCTCGAAAGATGAGAAAACGCTTATAGCTGATTTTACTGGCAATAAAGCTATGCTGGAGGAAATCCAAGACTATTTTGGAGAGAGTTTGACTCAATTATACTTGGTTGGCACATCGCATTGGAACAAGCAAATAAGCGATAAAAACGATTTGACAGAGAAAAAATCGTTCTTCTCAGCTTTACCTCGGCTCAAAAAGAGAAAAGAAGAATGGGGCGACAAAGAACTTTTTGACAAGATGGGAGAAAGGTGGATTGCATTCACTCGGGCAACCCTGATACTTGTTTACATCAAAAAAATAGATACCACAAAAAAAGTTTCCTACCATTATCAGGATTTAGTGGCTGACAAACTGAATTGTGAGAATAGTTGGTTGGTGGAGATTGGATAGAAAGATGTACGAATTACGATGAACGATTATGAAATAGTGCCAAATCCTACTTGTGTGCAACCTTTGTTACTTGCTGTTTTTTTTCGGTAGATTCAGTTTGTATTCGTTTATTCCTAATTAGAATCCTAAAATAGGGACATTTGCCATTTATTGATAAATCTTTTTCATTATTTCCTTTTCTAAACTTCACTATTTCAAACTGTTCAGGATTGAATTTATGTAAAAATGTGATAGGTACTCCCATGAACCCTTCAAAGTCCGAAGGAATATCTTTGGTTTTATTGACATTAATTCCATCATAATTATCATATCGTGGATATTCCGCTTCATTCCCAAAATATTTTTTTGTGAGAGTAATATCCTCGTGTCGCTTAGAAGTGTCTAAATTAGTTAACCACAAACAATTGTTTGGCGATATTATTCGATTCCCGAAGTTATCAATTCTGGTTTCTGTACCATAAAGTTCATAGTGTTCGGGAACAATGAAACCAGAAATTCCTCTTCCAAGATTTATTCCTAACCACGCCTTATTTTCCTTAATTAATTTAAAAATCTCCTTGTAAGTAATTGCATTTATATTACCGATTATCAGAAATTTCTTATCGTATTTAACTAATTGTTCAACATGCTCCCTAAACAATGAAAATGGAGGATTAGTAACGACAATATCAGACTGCTTTAATAATGCGATGCTTTCAGGACTACGAAAATCACCATCGCCTTTAAAGTGAACAATATTATTTGAACTTGGCTTTTTTACTTCTCCTTCTTTACCTGAATACTCAAAGAAAAAGCCATTTTCGGTTTCTTCTGTATTAAATAAGTCATTCTTTTGTTCTTTATAGCAAGCCGCAATTAATTTTTTAAGACCTAACTCTTTAAAATGCAATGTGAAATACTCGAAAAAACTACTAATACGAGGGTCATCACAGTTGCAAAACACTACCTTATCTTTAAAGTGATTTTTATACTGTTGTAATTCACTTTCTATATCTAAGAGTTGTGTATAAAACTCATCGTTTTTGTTTTTTTTTGCTTTATTTAATAACGAGTGTTGAACTTTTCTTGCCATTGATATTTAATTATTTACTTTCAGTTATTTGATTAAATATTTCGCTGCCTAACACTTTAAGAGAGGTTTTAGTAATTTCCATCATAATATCAAACCTAGGCTGTACAATCGGGCGTAAAAAGTTCATTGCCTTTTTTACTTTTTTTTAGGCGGCTTTCGGAGGTCTTTTCACTAACCTCAATTGCTTGCATTTTATGTTTTCTA
>JBLIFI010000517.1:0-3641 GCA_047633715.1 Flammeovirgaceae bacterium | reverse complement strand
ACGGAAAATACCACGCCTTTGAATCGAAAAGAGGTCATCGAAAAGTAAAAATAGTGGAGAATGACAGCTTAGTTGAGGTTTCAGAAGTCGAGAAGTTTGCTAGAAGACTCGTCTCTGTTGTGATTCCATACAAAGCAGATACCATTATTCTAGGAGGTGGCCGTGGGAATTTTTATAAATATCCGTTCTCCAAAAACCACAAGGCAGACAGTCTAGGGCTTTTCGCCAACCTGGATGCCAATGCGAATATATATCGCTTTGGTACAGATGGAATTCCTTTTGAAGATGGTTATGCCTTTGGAACGAGAAGTAAAGGGATTGTTACATTTGACAAAAAATTTCAATTTAAAAAGAATATACGTCAAGAGAATAATGGTCTGATTTCCAATCAGATATACCAAGCTATATTAGATAGAGACGGAGCACTTTGGTGTGCCACAGGAAATGGCTTAGCAAAGGTTGACTTGAGTTCTGATATTTCTTATTGGGATAAATCAGTAGGCTTAGCAGGTACAATTTATCATTTGGAGCGTTTCAAAAATCAACTTTATATCAATACTTCGCTTTCTGTTTTCACTCTGAAAGACAGTAAAATTATCCAATTAGAGAACGCTCCTGAAGCCCAATGCTGGCATTTGCTGAAATTCAAAAACCCAGAGAAGGAAGGAGAAGAAATATTACTGATGTCCACTCGCTCACTTTGGGAAATAGAAGGAGAAAAGATAAAAACAGTATTGACAAGCCCTTATACTACTGGAGCCATTTTCTATATGCTCCAAGATATTGCGACCCCTAAGCGAGTTTGGTTTGCAATGAGTACTGGAGTAGGCTCCGCAGTTTATGAAAAGGAAAAATGGACAGTCGAACCAATGATTGAGGAATTTTCCGAAAACAGTAGAGATATTCGACACGATGGAAAAGGCGGTTTTTGGATAGCCACTTTCAGAAGTGGAGTTTACCACCTCATAAAGAAAGAAGGAGAACGAGAGTTTGAAATTGAAAAATTTACAGAAACAGAAGGACTTATTTCAAATTCAAACCCGAATTTAGGCGAAATATCTGGCGATTTTGTGGTGGGAACGTCAAAGGGTTTTAATATTTATGATGAAAGCCAAAAGCGTTTTAAGCCTTATGAAAAGCTAGGAAAAGAATTTTCTGAAGTACCTAGGGATGTTTATCGCTTTCAAGAAGATTTATTGGGGGATGTTTGGGTTTCAGGCGAATTCACAATCAATCAGCCTGTTATTGTTGCCAGAAGAGAAGCTGGAAATAGCTATAAATTAGATAATTCTCCATTTAAAAAAGTGCCTCCAATGGGCGTAGAATCTTTTTTGGTGGATGAAAAGGGAACAGCCTGGCTTGGCGGAACTGAAGGATTGTTCCGATATAAGGCTGAGCAAAAAGATAGAAGTGCAGAGTTAGAATATCACGCTATTATCCGTAAAGTAGTTATTGGAAAAGATTCTACTTTGTTTGGAGGGAATTATTCAAAGCAGTTGAATGACAGTATGCGAGTTGCTACTCTGACAGCAATAACATCAAGCCAGTTGCCTATTGTACCCGCAGGCATGCACTCTATTGATTTCTATTTTACTTCCCCATTTTTCGATAATGAATCTGAGACACAGTACAAATATTATTTGGAAGGATTCGATGATAGTTGGTCTGATTGGGAAAAACGAGGCGAGAAAGAATATACCAACTTGTGGGGCAAAGAATATACTTTTCATGTAAAGGCAAAAAACTTATATGGAGTAGAAAGTTCGGAAGCTGTTTATAAGTTCCGAGTACAGAACCCATGGTATTTTCGCTGGTGGGCATTCGTACTGTATGGCTTACTCGCTCTGCTAATTATCAGGCTTGCCGTAAAGTGGAATTCCAAAAGATTGGAGCGTGAAAATGAAAGATTAGAAGGCGTGATTGAAGAGCGAACAAAGGAAATCAGAGCGAAGACTGATTCTCTCACGCTCAAAAACACAGAACTGAATCAGCAGAAAGAGGAAATTTCTGCCCAAGCAGAAAATCTAAGAGAACTGAATGAGGAAATCTCCACAGTAAACTCTGACCTAAACACAAAAACAGGTGCGCTGGAGAAAGCGAACAAAAACATTGAGAACCTGACTTCAATTGGTCAGGTAATTACTTCTACACTCAAATTGAGTGAAGTTACCAGAATCGTTTATGAAACGGTAAATGAAATTATGGATGCGTCAGGCTTTGGAATTGGCGTTTACAGGCCTTCCGAAAACTCCTTGGACTTCCGTGGGTATATGGAGAAAGGCAAAAAACTACCAGACCACAATGAAGCGATTACTGAAGATGCCAGTACATTGGCAGTAGAGGTCTTTAATAGTGGCGAAACATTTTTCTCTAATAATTTAGAGATGGATTTCGCTGACAAAAGCAAGTCTTTTGAAATCCTTCAAGGAGAAGTCCCCTTGTCAGTAATCTATATGCCTTTGGTTTATCAAGGCGAAAAGGTTGGAGTGTTAACCGTACAGAGTTTTGAGAAGTTCGCCTACCATAATGAACATTTGGAATTGATAAAAGGCTTGGCCTCTTACATTTCTATTGCTTTGGCAAACGCTCGTGGCTACGAAATTATAAGAGCCAATAACAAATCTATTAAAGATAGTATTCGCTACTCAAAAACTATTCAGCAATCTTTCTTGCCAAGTACAGCTCAATTAAATCAATATTTAGGAGATTATTTCCTCCTATATCAGCCAAAAGACATTGTTTCTGGAGATTTCTATTGGTTTGCTTATTCAGAAGAAACTAAGCAGACTTTTGTTGCCGTGGTAGATTGTACGGGACATGGAGTTCCTGGCTCATTCGTATCAATTGTTGGGGCAACCATTCTGAATGAAATTGTAAATCTTTATAAAATTTATGAACCTGCCGCTATCTTAGAAAAACTGAACAAAGAGGTAATTTCCACACTCCATCAAGGCGGAACAAGTGCCACTAATGATGACGGAATGGATGTTTGCCTTTGTGTATTGGAAGATGGAGAAGCTGGAAACAAGAAAATCTCATTCTCTGGAGCAAAAAGGGATTTGTATTTTATAAAAGAAAATAGCTCTGAACTAAGTGTGCTACAAGGCGATAAAAAGCATATTGGTGGAATGCACTTGAAAGACAAGCCTTTTACCAATCAAACTATTGAGTTAAGCACAGGAGATATTTTGTACCTCACTTCCGATGGATTGGTGGACCAGCACAATATGAACCGTAAAAAGTACGGAACTTTAGCTTTCAAAAAGCTGTTGATAGAAATGGCGAACTTGCCTACTCAACGCCAAGCAGAGATTTTGTATGCTACTCTTGAACGTCATAAAGGCGAGATGAAGCAACGAGATGATATAACCATTTTGGGGATTAGAATAGAGTAAGTGGATGTATGAATTTAGATATACTCAAGCCAAACTAGCTCATATATTACTGTACAAAAAACGAAAATATTCATCGGAAATGGTATTTTTCAGACCTTTCCGATGCTCAAATAAATTAAACCAGTACAATTCAGATAAAAAAAATAGAGCCTTAATGTACTAGACTTTGGACGAAAGTATCCCAACCATCAAATTAAAATTGATGCTAAAATAAAAACCAAGAAGAGATTTTTCTTTTTTTTACGG
>JBLIFI010000516.1:0-3654 GCA_047633715.1 Flammeovirgaceae bacterium | reverse complement strand
GAAGAGTAATGAATTTGTATGGAGAAATTACGGAATAAAACACTCAAATTAAAGTCCAAAAAGTCAACGAACTTTTTACGTCCGATTGTACAGCCTATATCAAACATATTATTTGCTTCCCATTTACTTCCATTTCCTTGCGAGTATATTGATGTCGATTGAAGCATAATTGCTTTATCCTTATGTTTTACAAACTTATTTTTGCACAAATTAGTGTTAATTGGCATTCCATAATTTGCAGAGGTTAATCTGTCCAATCTATTTAGCATACCCGAGTTATAATTAAGTGTTACAACTCTTCCATCTGGTCTTTTTACTGTAATAGTTTCAGTTAAAAAATTTGAACCTTCCAAAAACAGAACGTAGGGGAAATGAGATTCTGCCAACATAAAATTACCAATTTCAGATATATTCTTGTGAGACCTCTCTATTGCATTACCAGCAGCCATCAAGTCTTGATCATTATTCTTACCAACTAATTTCCCTGTATGAATATTTTCAATATCATTTCCTTGATGTTTGGCTTCCGATACTAATACTACTCTCCAGTCGCCATTATCATCTTTTACTTCTATAATGCCACCATCAGGTTTTATACTTGACTTTGATACAAAAAGGGTTTGTCCTAATTCTTTATCAACTTTCTGTAATGCTTCGTTTATTTCTTCCTTTTTTATGCTTTTTTTATATTGAAAGGATAATTGAGGATAATCTTTCTGAAGTTGTTTAGTTACAAGTTGAGAGATTTTGCTAACAGTTATATCGTGTAATTTTGCCTCTTCTCCAAATATGCCAACTACACCTTGGGATTTCTTATGTTGCTTCGTTAATCTTTTTGATTGCTTTTTTCAGACATATTATTAGGAACGGGGAATAAATAAATGCGTGTTTTGTTGCAGTTTATTTTTGAGGCTAGTGTAGGCAAAAAAAGTTTGGCATAGCACCGCTACGGCACACTTTTTTAACGAAGAATAGCCCAAAAAGAAACAAGAGGAAATAGCATCTTATTTAATTTCCGTTCCTTAGCTAACTGTTTGTTTCACAAAGATACAAAATTGTACTGATGTTCATTTTTCATTACTTATGTAACTTTGATTATAAACAAATAGCGTACATAGAGTTTGAAAACCAGTGCGGAGAACCCTGAAATTACATTTCTTCAAAAAGAGATTTTTCTACCCTTTCACTAAATCTGCATTTTCACCTTTCTTATACAACAATAGCAATCCAATGAAAGTAATCAGCCCGTTGAGTATAATCAACTCAAATCCAAATACGTAACCATTAAACCACTCTTTAGAAAAGTGATTTAGGAAGAATGAAAGGACTGGGGAAATGGCGCAAACCAATGGCACAAACTTGTCTTTTACGTTGATTTTCGTAAACAATCCGAAAGCATATAATCCAAGCAAAGGCCCATAAGTATAAGTGGCTACTTTGAAAACTTCGTTGATGACACTATCATTTTTCAGAGCTTTGAAAATCAAAATCACTACAAACAGAATGATGGAGAACACCAAGTGAACCTGAATTCTTCTCATTCGCTTTTTGGCTTCTCCTGTTTTGCTTTTATTGAAATCCAAAAAGTCAATACAAAAAGAAGTGGTAAGTGAAGTTAAGGCAGAATCTGCACTAGAATAAGCGGCCGCAATTACACCAAGTAGAAAGATGATTCCAGCAAAATTGCCTAAATGCCCGTTGGCAATCATTGGGTAAATTTTGTCTCCCAAAAATTTGCCTGTTTCTGCATTCATAGGAATTTCAATTCCCTGTTGCTCAGCATACATATATAAAAGTGCGCCCATTGCCAGAAATAGAATATTCACAAAAATCAGTACAATACTGAATGTGTACATATTCTTCTGCGCATCTTTCAGGTTTCGGCAAGTGAGGTTTTTCTGCATCATGTCTTGGTCAAGCCCAGTCATGACAATTGCAATAAACATTCCCCCGAAAAACTGCTTGAAAAAATTCAGCGTAGAGCCATCCCAAAAGAAGGTTTTGGAGAGGTCACTTTCATAAACCATAGAAGCCATTCCGCCCAAAGTCAAATCCATTTCTTGGGAAATGATTACGATAGTTGTACCAACTGCCGCCAACATGAAAAACGTCTGCAAAGTGTCTGTCCAAATTACTGTTTTGATTCCCCCACGGAAAGTGTAGAGCCAAATCATAGTAATACTAATGAATACAGTAAACGCAAAACTCATACCCAGATCATCAAAAAAGAAGTCATACAAAACCATGGCTACCAAGAAAAGCCTGAATGCGGCTCCAATTGTTCGGGAAAGTAAGAAGAAAAATGCGCCTGTTTTGTAAGACCAAAATCCGAATCGCTGTTCCAAATACTCATAAATGGAAACCAGATTGAGTCGGTAATAAAGCGGAAGTAAGATTTTGGCAATCACAAAATAACCCACCAAATAGCCGAAAACCATTTGCATATAAGCAAACGATTGATTTCCGACCGCTCCAGGAACAGAGATAAAAGTTACTCCAGAAAGCGATGCGCCAATCATTCCGAAGGCAACAATATACCAAGGAGAACTCTTCTGTGCATTAAAGAAAGTTTCCGAAGTTGCTCCTCTCGCAGTAAAATAAGCAATTAGGAAAAGAAAGCAGAAATATAGGGCAATCACAACGCCCACCAATGTTGTACTCATAGTTGTCGATTCATAGTTGACTGCAAAATTGCTTTGATTCAGCATGCAGTTTTAAATCCATCGCCAAAAATAGAAAAGTATGCGAAACAAAGGTAGGATTGAGGATAATTAAATCTAATTCTGTATAATTGCTACTTTATTTGGCAACTCATATCAGCTAACTTGAATGATGTAGAAATGCGGGAATGAGCAAATATGAGAATTAAAAATCAGCTATGAATACAGCCAAAATACTTATTTTCATAAGAAAAATAAGGGCTTTCCTATAAAAAGTAAAACTGCTGATTTCAATGATTTAAGCGATGGTGCGTGAGACACGCACCAAAGAAAACATCTCCTTTTTGCGTGTCCCACGCAAAAAAAATCTTTTTATAGGAAAGCCCTTTAAGAAAAATAGCTAGTTTGCAATACGGATTAAAAAATCTGAACTTGAAATCCAACTACTTTCAAACTACGAAATTCATGGCACTCGCATACACTATTACAGGAACGGGAGATACAGTTTTACTTGTTCACGGGTTTTGCGAGAGCAAAGAAATGTGGGAAACATTTGTAGAGCCACTTTCCCAAAAATATAGAGTGATTGCGATTGATTTACCAGGATTTGGTAAAAGCAGAATGAATTTCAAGCAACCAAGCATGAGCGATTTGGCTCGTTCCGTTGCCGAAACATTGAACTTGCTCAAAGTACAGAAATTTGTTTTTATTGGGCATTCTTTGGGTGGTTACATTGGGTTGGAGTTTGCTTCACAGAATCCTCATAAGCTAAAAGGTTTAGGACTTTTCCACTCCAGCGCATTTGCCGATACGGAAGAGAAGAAAGCCAACAGAACAAAAAGCGTTGAGTTTATTCGAGAACACGGCTCAGAACAATACGTAAAAAACCTGTTTGGAGATTTATTCTCGGAAGCCAATAAATCTAGTTTATCAGAAACTATTGAGCGTTTGACAGAAAAGGCAATGGAAATTGAACCAGAATACATTGCCAGAG
>JBLIFI010000515.1:0-3673 GCA_047633715.1 Flammeovirgaceae bacterium | reverse complement strand
TACAAATAGTCAAAATCGACAAAGAAGCACAAGATTATCTAAGTAAGTGGATAGATAGGGAGTGTGATGTAGAGATTATTGACATACTAAAAGAAGATTAGAATAGCTTTGACTTAATTCTAATCCTCTATTTCCTCCTCCAACTTAGGTTCAAATTTTTTCCACCAATGTTGGAAGGCAAGAATTGCCCAAACTTGGTTTTGGTCGTAATTAGAGCTTTCAAAAATGGTTTTCTTGAGTTTTTTCGTAAACTCCACAGAGAACACACCTTGTTGCTCTACAAATTTATCGTCTAGCATTTCTTGTACCCAGCCTTTAAGCGCACCTTTATATCCTTTCATTAAAGGAACATCGAAACCATGTTTCGGGCGTTTATAAAGTTCTTTTGGGAGTAAATGACGAACCGCATCTTGTAGCACTCGCTTTTTCATTCCCCCATTTATTTTGTAATTCGCAGGAAGTCCGAATCCGAAATTCACAATTTTATGGTCAAGGAAAGGAACTCGCACCTCTAAGCCATTTGCCATAGACATGGAATCTACTTTGTGCAACATATCATTTGGCAAGAGTAATGTGGAGTCTACATAAAGAATTTCGTTAAAATCTTCTCCTTCAATAGTATTCAGAATTTCCGCTTTTCGCTTTCCATATTCTGCAAAATCAATTTTATCTAAAGTCTCTCCAGAAAACATCTTCTTCACACCTTCTTCCGATTGCCAGCTTGTCAGGAACCAATAGCGTTCTTTTGCCGAAAGGCTCATCCCTTCTGCAAAACGGTGGAATTGGCGGACTTTGTTCCCAATTTTGTTATTCCTGTTTTTAGGCAGCCAATTTAGAACAGGCAACGAGCTTTTTAGCATTCTTGCCATCAAGCCATTCTCTCTCGCCTTGAACTCTCCTAAATATTTATTGTAACCAGCAAAAATCTCATCTGCACCATCTCCAGAAAGAGCTACTGTGACATTTTTTACGGTTCGCTGACAGAGAATATAAACGGCAATTTGAGAAGCATCGGCAAAAGGTTCTCCGTAGAAATCGAGCAAAGTGGAAATATGCTGATAGAAATCGTCATTGGTTAGTTTGAAAGCCGTATGGTTTGTGTCATACTTCTTCGCCACCATTTCGGCATACTTAGTCTCATCGAATAGAGGTTCGTTTTCGTAGCCAATCGAAAAGGTATTGAGCTGATTGGTGTGTTTCGATGCTAAAGCTACGATTGCTGAAGAGTCAATCCCGCCACTCAAAAATGCGCCCAATGGCACGTCTGCAATCAATCGCTCCCGAACTGATTCATCCAACAACTCCAGCAAACGCTTTTGAGACTCTTCATAACTCAACGCATTCTGGTAAGTACAACCTTTAGAATAGGGTACTTTATAATACTGTTGGATTTGGATGTCTCGCTTTTTAACACGCATAAACTGCCCAGGCATCAGCTTGAAAACATTCTTGAAAATTGAGTTTGGAGCGGGAATGTAACTGAACTGGAAATACTGGTAGAGCGATGCAAAATCAATTACTCTAGGGATTCTATATGCCAACATTCCACTCATTTCTGAGGCGAAAACAAACTTGTCTTCATCCATGAAATAGAGTAGGGGCTTGATTCCCAATCGGTCTCGGGCAATGAAAAGCTCATCTGTTTCGGCATCAAACACGCAGAATGAGAAAAACCCATCCAGTTTATTCAGACATTTTTCTCCTTCTTTTATGAATATTTTCAGCAATACTTCTGTATCAGACTCCGAAGTGAACTCCACACCATCGGTAATGAGTTCATCTCTAATCTGCTTGAAATTATAGATTTCCCCATTGAAAACAATCGTGTATCTGCCAGACTCATCAGTCATGGGCTGATTTCCTGCTGGAGACAAATCCAAGATAGACAAACGCCTGTGTGCCAAACCAATACGCTCTTCCACAAACATTCTTCCTGCATCAGGTCCACGATGCGCTTGCATCTCGTTTGCCTGATTCATGTTAATCATGTAGAGCCTGCCAATTTCGTTAAAAGCTAATATTCCTGTAATTCCACACATAAATTAGTATCAAGTAGTGAGTATCAAGTAATAAGATAAAATTACTCGTACTTTGTTGATGATTCAAGCGATAAATCTGACCAATTCTATACGATTGGATTCATGAAATATCTAGTTCTGTAAACCAATGAAACTGTAGCCGATAAACTCCAGTTTGTCGGAATCGTATTAAAATTGAAAAATAGTCGAGTAAAAGTAGCAAGACATTATTTAGCAACTTCCAAACAAATACCAATATGCAATATCGAAAGTTTTGAGGAAAAAGTATCCGAGAGTCATCTTTCGTTTATAATCCGCTAAAACAAACACTATAAACCAAGTTTCATACTCCGACAACCGTTTGCTAGATTTGGTTATTTCAACCGCTTCTTTTTAATTAGATTTGCCTAAGGAACGGAAAACAAATAAATGCACATTTTTTCTTGTTTCTTTTTGGTTCGGGACTCGTTGGTCTATTCTTCGTTAAAAATTTCGCCATAGCGGTGCTATGACTGCAATTTTTGCCTAAACTAGCCTCAAAAGTAAACTGCGATAAAATAGCATCTTATTTAATTCCCGTTCCTAAAGCAAGATTACAAGCCTTAAAGTGAAATAATTTGGGTTTTGAGAACTCAATCGTAATTCGTAATTCAAAAATAATAATGACTTTATACCAAACACTCCAACAAAAACCATTTCTTATTTCTGGTCCTTGCGTAATTGAATCGGAAGATTTATTGATGCGAATTGCCGAGCGAGTAAAAAAAATCGCTGAGGAATTAGATATAACCTACATTTTCAAGGCTTCTTTCGATAAGGCAAACCGTACTTCGGTAGATGCATTTCGAGGGCCGGGCTTGGAGGAAGGATTGCGAATGATGGAGAAAGTAAAGAAGGAGTTCGATTTGCCATTGACTACAGATATTCACGAAAGTAGCCAAGCAAAACCTGCTTCGGAAGTGATTGATATTCTGCAAATCCCTGCCTTTCTATGCAGGCAAACAGATTTGCTTTTGGAGGCTGGGAAAACAAATAAGATTGTCAATATCAAGAAAGCACAATTCCTCACAGGGGCAGATATGATTCATCCTGCCAAGAAAGTGGAAAGCACGGGAAATAAGCAAATTATGCTTACTGAAAGAGGTAACAGCTACGGAAACAATAATCTAGTAGTCGATTTCCGAAATATTGTGGATATGCAACAGTTTGGCTACCCAGTTGTCATGGATGTAACTCACTCCTGCCAAAAACCTGGTGGAGCGGGAAGTAGCACGGCAGGGAATAGAGAATATGCCCCTTACTTCGCCAAAGGAGCCGCTTCAATGGGCGTTCGAGGTTTCTTCTTTGAGACGCACCCAGACCCTTCCAAAGCAAAATCTGACGGCCCAAACATGATTCCACTAGATGAATTTAAGGAGTTGTTGATTTCTGTAATGAAACACGTTGGGGAATAAATGAAGAATTGAGAATGAAGAATTAGAAATGGGAAACTGGCTATTTCCTTCTTATGCTTTTGATAAAATGCCCTAATCTATAAGTTTCCATCTTGCTACCTGATACTCACTACTTGATACTTTTCTATGTTTAAACTAGGAATCTCCCTTCTCAAAAAAGACAAACTCCAGCTAGGTTTGATTGACTCACAAGGAAAATGT
>JBLIFI010000514.1:0-3675 GCA_047633715.1 Flammeovirgaceae bacterium | reverse complement strand
TATCAAACAGGTATAAAAACGCACAAAAGTGAAGTAGATCAAAACAGAATTCAAAGACACCCAACTATCCCAGAATTAAGCTATAGAATAGTTGCTTAAAACACGCATCTATTTAATTTCTATTCCTTAGCATTACTTATTTAAAATTAAGTAGAAAGAAATAACTATTTGAGCAAAAATAATTTTGCACAGGCAAGGGCATCTGAAAGTGCCTCGTGGTGATTTAATTCAATATTATTCCGTTCGCAACAAGCTTTCAAATTAGCAGGTTTATACCCTTTCCCTTTGTATATTTTTACTGTACATTCCCACCTATGAGCAAGTTTCAGCTCTGAATAATCCAAGCCATAATAGTCCATTGTGTTCGCCAGAACACTTCTATCGAAAGCTTCATTATGAGCCACAATAATTTGACTTTCAAGCAACTGCCTCAATGTCGGGTACAACTCATCAAACCGAAGCTCGTTCAATGTATCCGCAGGTTGGATTTTATGAACTTGGATGTTCCGCCACGAATAGTCATTTTCTGGAGGTTGTATGAGTGAGTAGAACTTATCTACAATCTCTCTGTTTTTAACGGTAACAATTCCTACAGCACAAGCACTATTTCGGTAGCCTGTGGCAGTTTCAAAATCTATGGCGACAAAATCATTCATTCAGCAAATATAAATCAGGAATTTGATTAGTTTTATTTTTGTCATATAAAACTTCCTATTTTCCAATCCAGTTTTATCATTTTATTGAGAGCTCACAAATTGATTCATTTGCTACAATAAGTTCCACCAAAGAGCAAACAAAAAAAGTATAAATGGAAAGACTAATCAACCAAAGTCATAATAAAACAGCTTTTGTCTACGCTGGTTCAAGACTGTTTGAACGGGCTGGATATTATGGATTACGAGCTATTTTAGTTCTATACATGATAAGCGAATCTATAAAAATGTCTGAAATTGAGGCACTAAAACTCTATGGGACTTTTACAGCTTCAGTTATGCTCTCGCAGATTGTGGGCGCATTGTTTGGCGATTTGATTTTGGGTAACAGAAAAGCGGTAATTATTGGTGGCGCTTTACAAGCATTTGGTGCATTTTTTTTCTGTATTCCTTCCGCTATGGGAATGTACATTGGACTGTTTTTAGTGGCTTTAGGCGATGGATTATATACTCCAAACATGATTTCCAATTTCTGTAAATTGTATTTGAGCAAACCCAAATTATTGGATGCAGGATTTGCCTTTTTTTATGTAGCATTAAACATTGAAGCCTTTATGGGAGCTTTCTTATTGGGTTATTTCGAAACTGCTGAATGGAAAATATTATTTATGGCAGCAGGATTGATGTTTCTCATTTCCATTGCATTCCCACTATTTCCGACATTTCCCACCATTAAAATACAAATCGCTTATTTTCTACAAAACACTTAATTATTTGATTATCAGAAAGTTATTTATATCCATTTAATGATTATCCGCAAAGTTGCCACAAGCTATGTTAAAGTGCATGCAATGAGTATTCTATCAAATATATCAGGTTCTATCGTGAATTTGGGTATTGAGTGCAATTCATGATTTTGAAGTTTAAGTTATTAGGTTCAAGTGTGGACGCTTGGGAAGCCCCGCTTGAACCAGTTTTATTGCTTGTTTTTCGAGTTTTAACAAACTTGAAAAACAAGCAATTTTTTCAAATCTTAGTTTTGTTATACCTTTTAACCAAATTCACGATAGAGCCATATATCATTGCCAAAATACCTTCTGTTTAGTTTATAGCAGAACTCGTCAAGGTAGTTCTGCAAGTATTCTGGCTGGGTCTGCTGATGTATTCCCTTGAGCACCTTCTTTGCATTCCCGATTGCGGTATGTACCCATGGGAGTTTTATGTGAGCCTCTTTTGAGGGCGTTTTCTCGGATTCTATTTCCATCGTTTTTCCGCCAAGACTGAATTCACTTTATCCTCTAACTCTTCTGCTCCATCCAATTCCAATACAGGGCAATCCAACAATTCTATCCAATCTCGATGCACTTTTAAAGACCTTCCTGTAAAGTCAGGTTCATCATATTTCTTTGCCCATTCTATAAAATCTTCTGAAGCCTGTTTTACCTTTTCATCAGTCAACAATTTATTGCCATACCTTTCAAATTCCCTTTGTTGGAGTCGTTGAATTCTGATTGTTGGATTGAGATAAATGAAAACTACTAAGTCAAATACGCTTTCCCATTCTTTACCCCAACTGACCATTGAACCACTTACAATTACATTTTCATACTGTTGGAAATCGGTAGTTAGCTTTTGGTTTCTTTCACCCAAAGGCACTTTTTCTTGATAAGGTGGATTGGTCGGTTTCCAATAATAATCATCTACATCCAAGTGTTTGAAATTAGATTTTTTCTCAATTTCCCTACCCAAAGTGCTTGTTCCCGAACCTGATGCTCCGAATAGGAGGATTTTCATTAGTGGTTGTTGTTTTGGATTGATACGTTCTCATCAAGATTGGAAACGCTGGCAGAGGTTTTCAGACCCTGCCAGACGTTGGGTTGATTTCCAAAAAATATCGAAACGAGGAAAATTGAACGAAAACTATTTTCTGTATAAAGTGAAAAGACTTGGATATCTGCTAACCCGTTCAACCTTCGGCAGGGTTTGAAGAAAACCTCTGCCGAGGTTTTTCTATCTCAATCTACTTCGATAATCCATTTCTTGATAGAGCTTTCGTCCACTTCTTGCTCATGGAATTTGACGAATTCAGATTTGTTCCCAAACCACTCTAACACTTCATCTCTAACTAATGCTGTAGGTTTGTCAGAAAGATAACTATGATAAGATGAATACGGATAGTTTTTGAAATCCCTCACAAAACCATGTTTTTCGGAATTGAAATGGATGTAATGAATCAAATTGGAGAAGTAGTATTCATTTTCCACCAAAATTCTCTCGAATGGCTCTTCCAATAATCCTCCAGTTCTCTTTTGTGCGAAAGAGTGGTTAAATGATTGGGCATAAGCATTGAAGAAATGTCCAAATTGCTTGTTTGGATTCAGAGTTTCCAAACTCTTTGGTTTGTGTTTTTCGAGATTATATTGAGGATAAATATCTCCAAAAGTAGGCAGTTGCTCTTTGACACGAACCATGAAATGGAAATGGTTTCCCAGTAAGCAATACGCATAAGTGTCCACTACAATTGAGCAATGTTTTGCATACAGCTTCAAGAAAAGAAGATAGTTGTCATGATTTCTAAACAAGTTAGTTCCATCAATTCCTCTATTGTAAATGTGATAGACTTTGCCCGATTCTAGTGGAATCTCTTTATCTGCCATAGTAGATTTTTCGAGTTTGAATCTTCCAGTTTCTTTTTTACATGCTAAAGTGAAACGCTGGCAGAGGTTTTTTCTAACCCTGCCAGACGTTGGTTTATATCCAAAAACTATCAAAACTAGAAAAATTTCATGAAAACTATTCTCTGTATAACAGGTACACTTATTCAATCCGTTCAACCTTCGGCAGGGTTTGAAAATAAACCTCTTCCGAGGTTTTACTGTCCTATCTCAATTGTTTGATAATCAGAAGATAACAACTCTGATTATCATCTACATCCAAATGTTTGAAATCAGATTTACTTTCGAGTTCCCTACCCAAAGTGCTTGTTCCCGAACCTGATGCTCCGAATATGAGGGTTTTCATT
>JBLIFI010000513.1:0-3678 GCA_047633715.1 Flammeovirgaceae bacterium | reverse complement strand
CTTCTTTTTCGGGTTTTCTTCAGAAGGCAGATACTTTCCTCCAAGGTTTAGAATATCGAATCCTTTTCTGTTTAGGGTGGATTTTATGTTGAGCCTCTGCTTCTCGTTGTTCCAGTTGGAACTTCCTGTAAGTGTGCCAAGCTCGTAACCTGCAAAAAATATGGAGTCTATTTTGATATCGCTTTCCAATTTGAAGTTATTGAAAACATCAGCAACTTGTGCATCTACGTTGGCTCTTCCAGAAAGAGGAAAACCAATATAAGGTTCTAATACACTCAATTTCACATCTTTCACCAAAACGTGCAAACTATCTTCAGGGTTTTTAGATAGGTTTCCATCAATCCTGACCTTCTGTTTTTTGTTAGTAAACTGGAAATTATCAAAATGGATTGTGCTTAAATCTCGTTGGATTTCGACTACGCTTCTTCCTGTATTTTGCCAATATTCATTGAAAAATTGGAATTTTGTGTCTGCCAAATCTACTACTACGGTATTTTCCTTTAAAATTACATCTCCTTCTACATGAACTTCATCACCAGACTGTGAGTGGGTAATTTCGTTGGTAAAAGTGAAGCCTCCATTTTCGTTTTTTGCCGATAAGTAGAGGCTTTCGGTGGCAAACCCATTCCAATCTTGTACCCCAGAAGTGAGCAACAAATCCAATTCAAAATCTATGCTATCTGCTTTTCTGGAGATGTTTAATTTGAGTGAGTCTCGATAGGTTTCATTTTTTCTATAATAGATGGTATCTGAATGGGCATTCAGTACAAGTTTATTCACTTCCCCTACGGCAATTTCTCCATTTATTCGTGCTCCTGGAGAAACGTATAATTCTTTATTGAATAGCCTGATAAGCTTGTTTATTTCTTTCGCTTCCACATCAAAAATCATACTGTATGGCTCGGTATTCTTTACCTCTTCGTAAGCTTCTGAAATGAAATAGGCAGATTTTAGCGAGTCGTTGCCACTCACTCCTAACTCAAGCTCTTTTATGAATCTTTCAGCATCTTGGACAACTTGATTATAACTGAATTCACCTTCCGCAACTAAATCCAGCATATCAGACTCCACCGTGAGTTTCCTGCTGTTTGTTCCAAAACTTGTAGAGACAATATCGAAGAAATCTACCGACAAATCTGTATTATCGTAGAGTATTTCAGTATTGTTCAGTAGAATTTCCCCAGTAATTGTTTCGGAGTCAAGCCCTTTGAAATTCGCTTCCAAAAAGGTTTTGGCATAACCCGATTTTGGCATCAAGCCTGTTTTTTGGAAACTTACTGTATCCAACTTTGCAATGAAATTGAAACTACTGTCTCGGAAGTTCACTTCTCCTTCCACAATCAGTTTTAGGTTTTCATCTGCAATGGCAATGTCTCCCACAAAAAGCTCTTTTTGGAAATTTCCGTCCACTACAATATTCTTATAATCATAGCCTTTAAATCCAAATTGGCTCGATTGGGCATCTAGGTTAAAATCTGCTTTGTCAATGGAGAACCCTTTCCCTTTCACATGCCCGCTCATAGACACTTTCTGAATAGTTGTTGTATCTCCAATGAGTTTGCCCAAATTAAAATTGTTGGTTTCGAACTTACCGCTGTAAATTTCCTCTTCTGTTTTCAAGTTGAGGTCAGTTTCAAACCAGCCCAAATCAGATTGGAAAGTCCCTTTTGTAACGAAGTCGGAAGTCAACCCGTAGAAATCGGCATTGAAATTCACATTGCCGAAAAGGGGCAAAATTTCTTCCGTATTGGGAACATATTTTACCAAATCATTTCCGTTCACTTTAGACTTTTTCAATTTCAAATCCATAAGAGTAGAAGGGATATTTGGAAAGCCAATAAATGCCATTTTTCCTCGTACGTGACTGTTCTTTCCGAAATAGACAGTTGCATTTTTGAGGAAAAGATTACTGACAGTTCCTTTTAAATCTGCGGAAAGCAAGTATTTATCCTTATAAATCTCCAATGTTGGGGCAAATGCGGTTAAATCTTCCGTGTAAATAACTGAACTGTCTAAATGAGCAGAGATATTTACTTTATGAACAAAATCGCTGAAGGCGGCTGTAGATGAATACTTGAAAGTCAAATAGTCTTTGATGACACTATTGTTGAATTTGAAATCCAAATTGTCCATCACAATTTTTGTGTTGCAGAAAAGGAAATTGGTTTTGAAACGCTTTATCTTTAAACTACTGCCTATTTCTCTACCTTGTAAGTTTCTCAATTCAAACTCTATGGTGTCTTTTGCAACTCTGAACTTATCGAGAACAGCAGAGATATTTTCAATATTAAAATGGTTGAAATCAAACATCTTCGCTTCCATGCTATCAGCAAAAGCGGAGTGATAACTGAATCTCACATTATCGAGAATGGCATTTTCGATGTGGAAATAAGGCGCTTTTTTTACAACAGTAGTGTCTTTGGGTTTTGCTAAAGCGTTGATTGCCTTCACAAATTGCGTAAAGTTGAGTGAGTCTCGCTTAATCAGGTGGACTTGCGTGTTGGAAATAATGGCGTCATCCAAATAAATATCACCACTTTTCATAAGAGAAAAAATACTGAAATCCAATTTCAATACATCAGCATCAATCATACTCGCTCCCTCTCTGTCTTCTACCTGAACGGTAAAGAGCTTTGCCTCATCGAACCACTGAACTTGTACGCCTTCAATAGAGATATCGAAACCTAGTTTTTTAGAAAGATTTATAGCTACTTTTTGGGCTATAAACGACTGTACTTTAGGGATTTGCAATAAAATAAAAACCAGCAGGATAATTCCTAAAAACACTTTGAAAACGTTGAAAAGAACACCCCAGATTTTCATCAAAGTGCTTTTCCCAACTCTTTTATTTCCAAACTTTTTTTCCCCACTCGTCAGTGCATCTGGTTCGTGGTGTCTTTCGTTGTTGTCCAAATTTTGTGGAATTCTTTAAGTCTACCTTGCTAATTACTGGTTTTACGTTTCAATGATTGCTTATGAAAATTTAAAGTCAATTGCCTAATTCTACTTTAAGGAACGGGGAATAAATAAATGCGTGTTTTGTTGCAGTTTATTTTTGAGGCTAGTTTAGGCAAAAAAGTTTGGCATAGCACCGCTACGGCACACTTTTTTAACGAAGAATAGCCAAAAAAGAAACAAGAGGAAATAGCATCTTATTTAATTTCCGTTCCTAAGACTCTAAGCTTTTTGGTTCTCTGACAAATTTTGTGGAGGTCGAAAACAGCTCAGATTAGTTGCCTAATCTGAAGGCTGTAATTGATGATTATCCCTTATTTCGTATTTCATGGAACACATCAATCACAAAAATTGTCAGACAACCAGCTTTTTTTTATCTGAATTGTGTTTATTTGATTCCTTTGACCATCGGAAAGGTCTGAAAAAGACCATTTCCGAGGAATACTTTGAAATACTTTCGTTTTTTGTACTAATGTATGAACTGTTTTAGTTTTAGCTTGAGCATTTAAAATGAATACGATATTACTAGAGTCTTAAAGTAGAACTAAGTGGAAGAAATTAAATAAAGTACGCCATTATCGCAGTTTGTTTTTGAGGCTAGTCTAGCGGTTCCCCGCTGGGACAAAAATAGTAGGCATAGCATCGCTATGGATACTATTTTTAACGAAGAATAGACCAAAAAGAAACAAATATAATGGAGTAAGTTATTTAATTCCTTTCACT
>JBLIFI010000512.1:0-3689 GCA_047633715.1 Flammeovirgaceae bacterium | reverse complement strand
CATAAAAGTTTGGATAGTGATAAAGAAGTAATGCTAGAGATTACTTTTGTGGAATTGTATCTGTAGCCGATAGCTTCTAGTCCGTAGTGGAACTATGTCGTAAAACAAGCTATTTGCGTTAGCAAATTCCTGTTTTTAGCGATTGGGTTTTTAGTAGCATTACTTGTTTCACACTACCAAAGTTTTAAACCAAAAAAGGCTCAATCTTATGAAAAAGATTGAGCCTTTTTTGGTTGGAGGCTGCTATAATGCTACCTGTGAAAGGAATTTTATTCGCATTAATCGCAATTCATCTTCTGAGTATTCATCATCGCCTAGTTCATCTAAGGCTTCGGAAATGTTGTCAGATTCAGATTCCATGAAGTAATCGAAAACTTCATCTTGCCTATCATCATCCATTACCTGGTCAATGTAGTAATCCAAATTGAGTTTTGTTCCGGAATAGCAAATGTGTTCTATTTCTTCTATCAAAGCATCGAAAGAGATTGCTTTTGCCTCGGCAATTTCATCTAAGTTTATTTGCCTATCGATTTGTTGAATAATGAAAATCTTTGTTTTTGAACGGTTTCCTGTAGATTTTACCATCATTTCAGCCGCAGGAGAAATGTCATTATCTTCTACATGCTGTGTAATTAACCTGAGGAAAGGTTTTCCGAATTTGGCTACTTTTCCCTTGCCAACACCATTTATTTGGAGTAATTCCTCCTCATTAGTAGGGTAAATAGTTGCCATCTCCATCAGAGAAGGGTCCTGGAAAATTACATAAGGAGGGAGGTTCTTTTTGTCAGCCTCTTTTTTTCTCAGTTTCTTAAGCGATTCAAAAAGTATTTTGTCATGAGACTCTCCAATTTGGATTTCATGGTCGACATCATCGTGAATGCTTGCATTGAAATGAGAGAAGTCATTGTCTTTGGTCATGCTCACAGAATGCGGTGCTGCCAAGTAGGCTTTCCCTTTCTCTGTAAGCTTAATGAGCATGATGTTTTCTACATCTTTAATCAAATAGCCCAAAATCATTCCTTGCCGAACAATTGACTCCCAGTATTGGGCAGATTCATCTGAGCCTTTTCCGTAGCTTTCTAATTCGTCATGTGCATAGCTGGTAATGTATTCATCTTCTTCTCCACGAACAACATTGATGGCGTGGTCCATGTTGAATTTTCCATCAATATCTCGAATGATTTTCAGCACATGAGTCAGCTGTTCTTGCCCTTCAAATCGCTCTCGTTCACTTTTTGTATTATCACATAAATGATAATCTTCCTCCAAATATTCTCCAAAATAATGGAGAAGCTGACGATGACGACATACGGATGAACGAGCGTAATATGCCATTTCTCGCAATAAATGCCTTGCATTTTCTCTCTCAGTAACGTTCTTGTCTTTGTTGAACTTCTCGAGTTTGTCTAAGTCTTTCGTGCTGAAAAACATTAAGCAATGTGAGTTCAAACCATCTCTTCCTGCTCTGCCAGTTTCTTGATAGTAGCCTTCAATAGATTTTGGCGCATCGTAATGAATCACGAAACGGACATCTGGTTTATCAATCCCCATTCCGAAGGCAATAGTTGCCACAATCACATCCGTGTCTTCATTCAAGAAAGCATCTTGGTTGGCAATTCGCATGGAAGAGTCCATTCCGGCATGGTAAGGCAATGCTCTTACGTCATTTACTTGAAGCAAATGGGCAATTTCCTCTACTCGTTTTCTACTGAGGCAATAGATGATTCCCGACTTTCCTTTTTGTGCTTTTACAAATTTGGCGAGCTGTTTTTTCGTGTCGTTTTGGTCTTCTTGTTTGGGCCAAACCTCATAAAATAAATTCCTTCGGTGGAAAGAGGACATATAGATGTCTGCTTCCTCCATTTGCAAGTTTTTCTGAATATCCAACCGCACTTTTGGAGTTGCTGTTGCAGTAAGTGCAATCACGGGCAAGTTGCCCAAACTTTCAATAATGGTTTTTATTTTCCTGTATTCTGGTCGGAAATCATGCCCCCATTCTGAAATACAATGTGCTTCATCAATTGCCACGAAAGAAAGTTTCGCTTGATTGAGAAATAATACATTTTCTTCTTTGGTAAGCGACTCTGGTGCAACATATAGCAATTTGGTGTCTCCAGCCAATACTCCCGCCTTTACTCTTCTTGCCTCTGTTTTGGAAAGTGTGGAGTTTAGAAATTCTGCATCCACACCCAAGGCCTGCAGTTGGTCTACTTGGTTTTTCATTAAGGCAATTAGTGGAGAAATTACGATTGCCGTGCCTTCCTGCATAATTGCGGGAAGCTGGTAACAAAGAGATTTTCCTGCGCCAGTCGGCATAATCACGAAGGTGTCGTGTTTTGCCAAAAGGTTATTGATTATTTCTTCTTGCCCACCTCGAAATTGCCCATAACCAAATACTTCTTTCAGTTTCTCTCTAGGAGAAGCTGTTGTGGCTTGTGCTGTTGCCCCCATATCTATCAGAAATTAGTTTAATTGTACTATTAATATCTTTTTAAAAGCTCGAAATCAATTATTCAAGCTCGAAATAAACAAACTCAAATTAGATAATTTGCTTTTGTTTCACGTTGTGTGCCTACGAACTGTCCATATATTTCGAAGTTAAGATTCGGAAATCTTTTATGGTAGTGGATGTAATATAATTGACCAAATCAACAGAATGGCTTCCTAATCCGTTTCCTAATTTAAGGAATAAAATTCAAAGAGAATTAAGATTGGAGATAAAACTTGGAAAAAGGGCAAGGGACACTTCGTTTTATATCAATGGCGTTGTGAGAATTTGGAACGGAATTGATTTTATGTAAATGGATGATTTGTTTACTCATAATGCCTTTGCATGTTTCAATCACAGAACTGATGTTACGCAGTATTTTTTTGTTGGATTTCGAGAATTGTTTATTGGTAAGAAGAAACCAAGACCTCCCGAGAATTCGTCACAAGACCCTGAGAGTTAAATCAGTCAGTCATGTGTCGCTGGGCAGCACTCCGCCAATCTTTGGGAATGGCTTGTGGTTTTGAATGCTTTTTGTCTCAAGTTCAACCCTATCAGAGCTCGAACTCCATTTCGGTTTCCTTTCCCCAAAATTGAATGCGGACGGCTAGTTGCGGTGTTAGCTAAAACTCTCTAAACAAAAAAGACAAAATAAGGCCTGAGTAAATTGTGTAACAGGGCTTAGAAGTTGAAAATCGCTTTGTTTTCACATGAAAGTATATATAAATTAGTTAGAGAAAGCTACTTTGAATTTTACAAAATGGAAGAAAACTATCTTGATAAATATGGATTCTCGGAAGAAGATTGGCAGACATGTCTGCGCACGCTTGCTGTTTTGAAAGATAATCCTCTTCAGAATCCAGATAATCAGCAATTTGCTTCTCTTGTTACAAAAATCTATAAGAATGCAAAAAAGCAACTCAATGGGCAAGGAAATCAAATTAGGAAACAGGCAGATATAAATTTGACAAAGCAGTCGGAAGTTGCCAAAAATGCGCTTGAAAAACAGACATTATACCAATCAGAATCTTATCAGAAGCAAAGTTACTCAAAACTCTTTCGGACTAAAAAATGTGGCTCTATCGTGAATTTGGTTAAAAGGTATAACAAAACTAAGATTTGAAGAAATTTGCTTGTTTTTCGAGTTTGTTAAAACTCGAAAAACAAGCAATAAAACTGGTTCAAGCGGGGCTTCCCAAGC
>JBLIFI010000511.1:0-3696 GCA_047633715.1 Flammeovirgaceae bacterium | reverse complement strand
TTTTATCTCAAGAATAACAACTCACGGTATTTTGGTAAAGGCCAATCTGCATCATCTACAAATTGCTCCAACTTGTCTGCATTGTAGCGAATATCTGCAAAAAACACACCTTTCACATCATGGCAATAGTTCAATGCTTTCTCTTTAATGTCTTCCTTGGCATTTGCTACTTTTCTCGCTTCAATCATTTGAGTAGAAAGCGTTTTCAAGTTTCGGATGTATGCAGAAATTTTCTTGATTTTAGCAACAATTTCCTCCGTTTCAGAATCCAACCCAATATCTCTCAAACCTTTTACATTGGTAATCAGAGAATTTTGATATTTGATAGAAGCTGGAATGATTGTATTCAAAGCCAAATCAGCCATTACTCTCGACTCAATCTGAACTTTCATGATGTAATTCTCCAACAAAATCTCATGACGAGCCTCAATTTCTGGCTTAGTCATAATATCTTGTCTCTTGAATAAAGCGAGTGATTTCTCGCTCAAATACGCATCCAAGGCAGAAGGCGTGTCAGGAATGTTTGACAAGCCACGCTTCTTAGCTTCCTCTACCCATTCATCGCCATAGCCATTTCCTTCAAATCTGATTTCGTTAGACTCTTTAATGTATTTACGCAATACATTGATGATTGCCACTTCTTTTTTGCCTTCTCCATCTAATTGGTCTCCCACTTCTTGGCGGAACTTCTCTAGTTGGTCTGCCAAAGCAGTTGCCAAAACAGTCATTGGCAAAGCAGTATTGGTAGAAGAGCCTACGGCACGGAACTCAAACTTGTTTCCTGTGAAAGCGAATGGCGAAGTCCTATTTCTATCTGTGTTATCCAACAAAATTGGTGGAATTTTATCAATTCCCAATTTCATGAACACATTGTCTCCTTTATCGATTTTGATGTCTCCATTTTTCTCCAATTCATCTAAAACCGCAGTCAATTGTGAGCCAATAAATACGGAAATAATTGCCGGAGGAGCTTCATTTGCACCCAAACGGAAATCATTTCCCGCAGAAGCAATACTTGCTCTAATTAAATCTGCATGTTCGTGAACAGACTTGATAATATTGACGAAGAAAGTAAGGAATTGCAAGTTTGTTCTTGCCTTCGTACTTGGTTGAAGCAAGTTTTTACCTGTATCTGTTACTAAAGACCAGTTGTTGTGCTTTCCACTTCCGTTCAAGCCCTGAAAAGGTTTTTCGTGGAAAAGAACCGCAAAATCATGTCTTTCACCTACTTTATTCATTAAATCCATCAACAAAGAATTGTGATCTACTGCCACATTAACCTCTTCGAAAATTGGAGCAACCTCAAACTGGCTTGGAGCCACTTCATTATGTCTTGTCTTGATTGGAATACCTACTTTGTAGCATTCAATTTCTAGTTCTTGCAAAAATCGTTGCACACGAGAAGGAATTGAGCCGAAATAGTGATCGTCCATTTGCTGACCTCTCGGAGGAGTTGACCCGAAAACAGTTCTACCACTTGCTACTAAATCTGGTCTAGCATCATGTAAAGCTTTATCGATTAGGAAGAATTCTTGTTCGCAACCTAAAGAAGAATTAACTTTTGTTACATTTCTATCGAAATATTGCGCCACAGAAGTTGCCGCTTTATCCAATCTGTCCATCGCTTTCAGAAGTGGTGCTTTATTATCTAAAGCCTCGCCTGTGTAAGCCACAAAAACAGTAGGGATACAAAGTGTCTTATTGTTTCCACTTTCAATCAAAAAAGCAGGAGAAGTTGGATCCCAAGCTGTGTAACCTCTCGCCTCAAATGTATTTCTCAATCCACCATTTGGGAAAGAAGAAGCATCAGGCTCTTGTTGAACCAACGCATTTCCTTTGAACTGCTCAATAGTAGTTCCATCGGGTTTTAGTTCGAAAAAAGCATCGTGCTTTTCGGCTGTCAAACCTGTAAGTGGCTGAAACCAATGCGTGTAGTGGGTTGCGCCACGCTCAATTGCCCAGTTTTTCATGGCAGTTGCCACGGCATCGGCAACAGATGGCTCAATCCGCTCCCCTTTTTTAATTGCCTGAGTCAATTTTTTGAAAGCATCAGGAGAAACTACCTCTTTCATAGTTTCTGAACTGAAAACATGAGTCCCAAAGTAATCGCTCACTTTTTTGGATGGAGGAGTTACCGTAATCGGCTTTCTCCCTTGAACAAACTCTAATGCTTTGAATCTGATAGACATAGTTTTTTATAAAGTTAAAATGATTGGATTTAGTGAAATACGGCTGCCATTTTGAGCAAAAACACTCACAAACACCAATTTATTTCAAATTCCAGTACAATTTTTAATCTGATTGCCCCAAAAATACAAAATCATTCGAATTATAAGCAAATTTTCTTCTCTATTTTATTCCTAATCTCCGCAAGCGATTGCTTTTGTTGAATTAGAAATTAAAAATGAAGAATTGAGAATGTGAAACCAGTTTTTAGTTGATTTGCATTCTGTTGCATGGCAACCAAAGAACATAACCATCTTATTTTGAGGACGACAATGGATTTCAAATAGCTATTTCCTATCACATTCTTTATTCTCACTACTCGATACTAATATATAATGGAAAGTATAAAAGTTTTTGCGCCCGCCACTGTGGCAAATGTTTCTTGCGGATTTGATGTGTTAGGTTTTGCCGTGGAGCAACCTGGCGATGAGTTGGTTTTAAGGAAATCCAACAGCAATCGAATAGAGATTGTGGAAATTACGGGCGATAATGGAAAATTGCCACGAAATCCAACCGAAAACACAGCAACTGTTGCCATTCAGAAGTTTTTAGAGAAATTAGAAATCTCGCAAGGCTTAGAGGTCAGTCTCTACAAAAAAATGCCTTTGGGAAGTGGAATGGGTTCGAGTGCGGCAAGTGCGGTGGCTGGAGTTTTTGCAGTCAATAAATTATTGGGAGAACCGCTTTCTGTTGCCGAATTATTGCCTTTTGCCATGGAAGGCGAGCGGATTGCCTGTGGTGCCGCTCATGCAGACAATGTTGCGCCTTCACTTTATGGGGGCTTGGTGCTGATTCGGAGTTATGAACCTTTGGATGTAGTGCGGGTTCCTATGCCGAAAGATTTATTCTGCGTGCTGATGCATCCGCATATTCATATTCGCACAGAAGATGCTCGAGCAATCTTGAAAAGGCAAGTCCCCATGCAGAAAGCCATTCAGCAATCTGGAAATTTAGCAGGGTTGATTTTGGGCTTCACACAATCAGATTACGGTTTGATTTCCCGCTCCATGCAAGATGTGATTGTGGAACCTGTCCGCTCTATTTTGATTCCAGGCTTTCATGCTATAAAAAAGGCGGCTTTGGAAAATGGAGCTTTAGGATTTAGCATTTCGGGTTCTGGACCATCTATGTTTGCGCTCTGTAAAGGAAAAGAAATTGCTGATAGAGTAGGGGAGGTTATGAAATCCAGCTTGGAATCTTTGGAAATTGATTCGGAGATATTTATTTCGGAAGTGAATTTGGATGGACCGAAAGTGATTTGAAATTTTACTCAGCTCTGACAGGATTTTGAACCCTGTCAGAGTTGATGAATTTACAATTATAACAAATGAGCGAGAACACAACTATTTCTGGAGCAACTATCTCCAACTGCAAGAAATACCGCTATCAACTTTGGCATATTTGGGATGAAAGCAAACCAAAAGTGCTTTTCATCATGCTCAACCCGAGTCTTGCTGAATCTGAAAAGAA
>JBLIFI010000510.1:0-3708 GCA_047633715.1 Flammeovirgaceae bacterium | reverse complement strand
ATGTTGAGTTGTTTGATTGAGAGTTTGCTTTTCAGAAGTCCTTCGGAATTGTCAGAGAAAAAGATTGTTGCAAAGAGGTAAAGTTGAAGGTTTATGAAAATAGAAATAGAATTAACTGAATCGCTAAAGACATTGACTTCTGATATGTTGGAGTTACCTGTGTTTTACAAATTAGAAAAGGGAGAAGTAAGCCAAAATGGGTTTCAGTTTTTAATGAAGCAGAGGTATTTGGCCGCCAAAGATTTCATGAAGTTGTTAGAGGCGATTATTCGGATGGCAAAAGACAGAAAGCTGGTGAATATAGAAAAGGCACTCACAGATAATTGGTCTGATGAACAAGGCTTGGAAAGGAAAAGTCAGAAAGAACTGAAAATAGGTTCTCATGAAGATTGGCGAGTGGATTTCTACAAAGGGCTTCATATTTCAAAAGTGGAATTGCTCGATACTACTCCAACGAAAGAAACTGCTTTTTATCAGAAAACAATCACAGATTTAATAGACTCCAACAACCTAGAAAAATGCCTAGGAGCGTTTCTCTTTTTGGAATACAATATTCCCCAAGAATTTAAGGTGCTGATAGGTATTTGTGAAAGACTTTTTCCAAAAAACTTCAATCTTGATGACTCGCTAGATAAGGAAACTCGAAAAAGGAATAAAAGACACCGACTATATCTTTTCCATCATATTAAGCACGATGAACAGCAACACTTTGTGGAAATAGAATCAGCCATTCAGCTTGATAAAAATTCTTTGGATGTGCCCAAAATGCATGAAGGCATTCATAGTATGTCATTTGCCAAAAACACGTTTTTTAGTTCCAATTTCCATGATATGAACTAAGATTGGTTGGGTTTTAATCCTCTTCTACCATTTTAGTATGCTAAAAACCCGTGAAATACATTCTAAAAGTGTATTTCACGGGTTTTGTAACATTTATGACTGATATTGATTAACCTCTTCTTCTTTCCAACAAAACCATCATCATCAATCCGAGTAAGATTCTGGTTTCCTCTCCTGTTTGGAATTCAGCTTCTTTGCTGACTGTGAAATTTCTGCCGAAAAACGATGGATTCTTTTTTAACTTGGCAACAAGCGTTCCGTCTGGTCGGGTGAGAACATAAGTTGGATTGAATAAATAGCCAGTAAGCATGCCCAAAATAGGAATTTCCCCTAATAGTTGGTCGCCTACTTTTACCCAAGCATTTTCTTCTTGAATGAGTAAATCTTGTTTGCCCTGCTCATCGTAAATTTCGTAACGAGCTTTCCAAATTGATTTCCAACCTTTTCGGGAAACTCTGCCAAGCAAATTGCCTTCATTGTCTGAAAAAGCGTAGGAAGTAGAAAAATCCAGCCACTTATCTGCCTTGATGGAAAACATTTCGCTGGCTTTTGTCTCGTCAGTATATACATTGATATCTGCCTTTAGCTTGAACATTTTCTGCCTGACATAGGCAATTGTGCGTTCGTTGGCATCTTTTGCTATAAAATCGTTGGCAAGTGTGGCGATTTTAAATTGAAGGTTCAAAGGGAATTGTAATTCACTCATTTTGTTCAGTTTGGATTAAATTATAGTTTAGTTTTGTTTGCAAAATAGCGAAAATATGGAACTCCAGATGATTTTATTTTGTCTTTTATAGGATTTAGGTAAACTGATAATTTTTGCCCTTTTGCAAAGGTTGGCGTGAGACACGCTAACAAGTAGTATGTTGTGCGTTTTTCATTTTACAAATGAAAACGTCTGTTTACTCAAGATATTTTTATTTGTGGCTATGGAGCTTGTAACCAATACCGAAGCTAGCCGTCCGCAACTGGCCGTCCGCATTCAATTTTGGGGAAGATAAACCGAAATTCGATTCGGTGTTTTAATAGGGTAAAACCCTCGGAGTGGTCGATTTTTAAAGGTTTGGTGGGGTCAATGCGCAGGGCAGTTTCTTATCTCCTCTTCAGAGCATTGGTTTCTCTCGACCCTCCGAGTGGTTGGGTTTGGCTAAAAGCGTTCAAATTATCAAGCGATTCCCTAAAATTGGCGACACATGATTAGCTGGATTCACTCTCAGGTTCTACTGGCGAGTTTCGGAAATTCTACTTTCTTCTCATCAACAAACAAGCCACTCAATCCAACCAAAAACAGTTTTTTTTATTGCGTAACATGAGCAATGAGAAGAAACCAAACTAATCTCGATTCAGTAAATAGTTGGATATCCTATCCATTGCCACTTCTAAATGGCTGAAAGGAACTGCGGTATATACAAGTCGGAAAAGCCCTTTTTTTTGATGCTGAAATCCCATGCCAGGAGTGAGTAATATGCCTGTGTTTTTGTAGATGTCAACCCAGAGTTGTTCTTGAGCTTGGTTGCTATTTTCTTGGAGATATTGAGAAAAATCTGCCCACACAAAAAAGCTTCCTCTGCTGGGGAGATAAGGAATATTGAGTTTTTTCAAAGTCGCCACAGTTAGTTTATAGCTTTTATTGAGCTGTTTTTTGTTCTCTTGAATGTAGTGCTCAATAAAGGCGGTGTCTTTCAGCATTTCCGCAACCATCCATTGGGTAAAGTTTGAAACTAGGTGGGGAATATTCACATTTCCGAAGGCGGTCATAAATGCTTCGTTTAGGGAATGTACGATGCCTACTCGGAGCCCTGACATGGCAAAATCTTTAGAGAAAGCATACCAAAGGTGCAGGTAATTGCTCTGTTGCTGGTCCATAATTTGGGCAAAGGAAGCATAAGTTCCATTTCCATGATAGTCTTCTTGCAATTCTTTGTCTTCTGTGTCAATCAGGGAAAGTCCGTAGATTTCATTGACAATGAGGTGGATTTGGTGCTGAATACACCAGTCTGCAAGTTGTTTCAGTTCTTGCTCGGAATACATGCAACCTGTTGGGTTGTCTGGAGAGGTGATGAGCAAGATTTTGAAGCATTTTTCCTGCTTGTTCAAATCTGCCAAAGTTTTATCTAGCAATTCTGTGGTTACGGGAGCTTCCGAGCCAATTTCTTCAATGTTATAATGCGTTTGTAAATCATATCGGCTTATACCATTTTTCAAACCTAAATCTTTGGTGTACATGGGGTAGGATGGAGCAGGAATTACCACCACATCGCCTGGATTGGTGAGCACAAATGAACTTGCCTCAATAATGGCAGAAGCTCCTGCCGAAAGCCCAATGGAGTCTGGGGAAATGGGGCATTTACACAGATGCTGTTCCATGAATTTGGAGATCTCAACTCGAACCTCTGGGTTTCCTAAGAAATGTGTGTAACCCATTACCCAATCTGGCGCTTCGTTCTGTTGCACGATTGAGGTCAATTGCTTTTTTACCGCAGAAGCCATCAGCTGGTTTTCAGCAACATTTAGGGGAAACGCCCCTGTCGGATTTGTCTTTGGGCAATAGAGATTTTGAGAGGCTTCCATAAACAACTCGAAATCTATTCTTGCAGGGTTTGTGGCTAAAGAATTTCCTCTTTCCGAAAGGCTTGGATAGTGTTTACTCATGGTTTTAATGTTTTTTTACTTCAGTTAATTAGGGAAGCCTACTTACTACTTACTATTTCCTGAAAGATGATTTCCAAAATAAAATAAATGAAAGAGTCTTTTGTTTTATTTATTTGATTCTATCGTGAATTTGGGTATTGAGTGCAATTCATGATTTTGAAGTTTAAGTTATTAGGTTCAAGTGTGGACGCTTGGGAAGCCCCGCTTGAACCAGTT
>JBLIFI010000509.1:0-3711 GCA_047633715.1 Flammeovirgaceae bacterium | reverse complement strand
ACTCACTTTGACAAAAGTAGGTTTCGCTGGATTGATTTTCATTGGAGTCTTTTTAGTGATTCGGAAGAAGAAGTAAATTTGAGGAAGGAGGGAAAACGAGGAAAGAAAAAAGAGGAAGGAGGAAAAATTTGCAGGGTTCAATTCTAATCCTTGCTAGACCAAATTGCCAATCAGCAAAATCTATACGAAAAATTAAACTTGTTTTTCTACTCCTGTTTAATCTTGGAAATCCTATGAATCGTGGTTCAATTTTTTGCAGTTTCTATGCTTCATGCTACCGACAAACGAATACCAAAATCCAATCTTGGTTAAAACTTGTTAGCTTTTTACCAATTCACTCAATTAAGTGATAGATTTGTTACTGTTGATTTATACCAATTATTTCCAAAATAAATTCCTCCCAAATGATTCTTCGAGCTGAAAACCTTGTTAAAAAATATGGAAAACGAACCGTTGTAAAAGGCGTTTCCGTGGAAGTGAACCAAGGGGAAATTGTAGGATTACTCGGGCCAAATGGAGCAGGGAAAACTACCACATTTTACATGGTGGTTGGATTGGTAAAGCCAAATACGGGAACTGTTTATTTAGATGACCAAGATATCACAGGTCTTGCCATGTATAAAAGAGCGAAATTAGGTGTAGGCTATTTGGCGCAGGAAGCTTCTGTTTTTCGGACACTAACTGTAGAAGAAAATATTCTCGCTCCACTCCAACTGACCAAAATGCCCAAGAAAGACCAATTGGAAAAGGTAGAAGAACTTTTGGAAGAATTCAGTTTGACACACGTTCGGAAAAACCAAGGAATGGTGCTTTCTGGTGGAGAAAGAAGACGAACGGAAATTGCCAGAGCCTTGGCAGTTGACCCCAAATTCGTTTTGCTAGATGAGCCATTTGCAGGCGTTGATCCAATTGCTGTGGAGGAAATTCAAACCATTATTTTCAAACTCAAGAAAAAAAATATTGGAATTCTCATTACCGACCACAATGTAACCGAAACACTCAGCATTACTGACCGAGCCTATTTGCTTTTTGAAGGAAATATTCTTAAAACTGGTTCAGCAGAAGAACTCGCAGGTGACGAAGAAGTAAGACGAGTTTATTTAGGCAAGCACTTCGAGTTGAAAAGGAAGGTGTAAAGGTTTGAAGTCTACTACTAGATTCATTTCAGTTTTCTAGCCTCCAGTTTATGTAGATTGCTGGTTTGCAATAATTAATGACCAAGCAAGTCCCAAAGTATTTGGAGTTGCTCGGTCATTAAATTTTAATACTTCTGAATAAAGCCTTCTGAATCAGGACAAGTACCCGAATCTTAGATTCAGAATCGCCAACAAATCTATTTTCCAGATGTTAACTTATTGATTTTGGAAATAAACTCCTTAGCGTTTCCATTTTTTGGATTCATTTTAAGTGCTTTCTCATAATTATTAAGCGCTTTCTCATAATTTTCATCAGTAAAATAAGCCTCTCCTAGGCTGTCATATAGATTAGCGTTTTCAGGGTTCTCTGAAACCGCAAATTCAAATATCTCTATCGCTTTTTTTGTCTTTTTGCTGTTGAGCAAATCGTAACCAAAATTATTCAAATGTCTGGCTTCTACCGAATAGGAAGCTGTGTCGGTTTTTAACTTTCTATATTCTTTAAATGCTTTTTCAGGATTTTCAATGAACTCTGATTGTAATAAAGACACTAAATTTATTTTCGGATAGTCGATTAATTCAGACTCAATTCTAGTGTAAATTCTTGCCCAGTCATTCATTGCCGCATCAGAATTATTGTTCATAATTAACACCAAGCCATAATTAGTATCTGGGCAAACCAAAACCCCGCTTTGAACTCCGTTCGATGTGCCTGTTTTGGAATAATAAAACCCTTCTTCTTCTCCAATTCCCACATCCCATAAATAACCCGTGTCATCTTCATCATCCACGCCATTTTTGAACAGTAATTGTGTGGATTCTTTAATCAGCGGGTCTTTGCTTTCGAGTTGGAATTGCATGAACTTAATCAAGTCTGGCAAGGTGGCAATCATCCCGGCTGCTCCGCCAAGTAAAGGGTTTCTGCTTAGTAAAGTGAGCTTTTGATCTTCGTCATAACTATTGGCAATAAGGTTTTTATGCTTGCTATAATCCATCAAATAACTATTTTCCATATTCAGATCTTCTAGAAAAGCAGTCAGCAAATTTTCGTATGATTTCTCATAAACCTCTTCTAATATGTAGGCAACCAACTCTGGCCCAACAGAATTATATTCGTAATAAGTACCAGGCTTTTTGTCTAATTTTACAGATTTAAGCTCTTCCAACAAATCGTTCATCGTATAGTCAATAGACTTATTTTCGTACTTACCTTTGCCTATTTTCTTATTGATTTTCTCCAGCTTTTTTGGAGTTCTATTTTTGAGACCAAGTGTGTGCGTCAGTAAGTTTCTGATAGAAATTGGCGTTCCCTCAAATTCTAGGTTGGAATAGTCACCATCAAGATACTTTCTGACATCATCATCCAAACTGATTTCTCCTTTCACCACAGCTCTTGAAGCAAGAGAACCTGCAAACACTTTTGAAATTGAAGCTATCTCATAAAGAGTTTTGTCGTTTGGCTGATTGTTTGCCCCTCTGTCTATTTCCCCATAATAATTCTGATAAACTTTTCCATCTTTATAAATAGCCAATGCCAATGAATTGATATTTCCTTTCTTTAAAGCACTCTCAGCATATTGGTCAACTACTTTCGTAAGCTTTTCAAAACTGCTTTTAGCATTCTTTTTCAAGTTGATTTTAGCTATGTATTCCTTCGCATTTTTGTTGTCTGGATTTAATCTCAAAGACTTCTCAAAATTTATTTTGGAGTTTTCATAATCTCGATTTCTGAAATATGCCTCTCCAAAACTATCAAATAAATTGGCATCATTCGGCATAAATTTAGTTCCATATTCAAAAACCTTGATGGCTGCTTTTGAGTCATTTCTGTCATTCAGAAACTCGTAGCCAATCATATTTACGATTTGGCTGAACTCCATTTCTTCTAATTCTTTTTCCGTTTTTTTCTCAGTACCAAATAATTCTTTCAAAAATTTGGTTGGATTTTCTGAGTTGTTGTATTTGAGATAATGTTGTTTGCCAATTGATTCATCGGGAAACAACTCGGCAATCATCACTTTATAATTTTCTTTTTTGAGTTCTTCTTTTAAATCTAACTCAACAAACTGCGAATAGTCATGGAAGAGATAAACCCTCACTTTCAGCGTTTGTAAATCATAAATTGTTGAATATTGTGTAGAGAAAGCATCTAGGTTATTTAAGCTTTTCATTGCCTGCCCACAATAAGAAAGTGAAGCAATTCCTTCGGTAGATTTCTGAAATTTTATTCCATTCTTGAAATTCTCTAATTCCACCTCATTCTCCGATTTAATTTGCGAGTAGTAAAAATTAGAAAATGTTTTTTCTGATTCTTCGCCAATAATCAATTCATCTCCTTCTACAATTAGGTAAGTTCCAGACTTGTCTACAAACACAATTTGACTGCCTGTTAAAGAGCTCAGGTTTATAGTTTCAAAATAAGTTTTTGCTTCCTCAACCGTACTCATAGTTTGCATAACTGTTCTGATGGCAGTTCCGATAGGCAATTTCTTTTTCCCTTCCGTATTTTCAATAAGCAATTCAGGGTTGGCAAAGCCATCGAAAACTAGACCAGCCTCATTAATTGCGCCTTGGG
>JBLIFI010000508.1:0-3724 GCA_047633715.1 Flammeovirgaceae bacterium | reverse complement strand
AATCGGAATTGGAAATAGCTACTGAACTCAAATTGAAGCAACTCGCCAAGGCAAAGCGTAAGGAAATGCGAGAGCGAGCCAAACCAAAACTTTCCGATTTAGAGTTTGAGGAGTTGGATAAAACATTGAAGTCTGAAAGCACCAATTTGCATTACAACTACAAAAAGTTAAGAATCGCTTGGAAAGAAAAGTTGGACGAAATCCAACAAGAAGTAGATGGGTTTGAGAATGAAATTGAAAGAATGAAAACCGAGCGAAAGGAGAAATCGATTGGTCTTCACCACAAAATACTTAATCAATATCAGTTTCTGAATAAAGATAAGATTTCCAAAGGTTTGCCTGAAATTTTTGCCGACAAACCACAACCGCCAGCTGGAGCAGGAGATTGTGCCGCTCCCAAGCTGTTGCAATTTGCTTTCAAACACGGATTTAAACCTATTTCCATTGCTGAATTTTGGTGGGGGAAAACGCCTAAGTCGGAAATTCGGCATCAGGGAAAGTACTATCCTGCCTGCCACAGCAAATGCCGCCCAATTCTGACGCACATGCTTGAGGGAATTCTGCTTGAAGACGACCCGCTTGCCCAATATTCTAGCGAAGACAAGAAAATCGAAACTGTTTTTGAAGACAAACATTTGCTAGTGGTCAACAAACCTGCGGGCTTGCTTTCTGTTCCCTCCAAAGAAATTGATGACTCTGTTCTGATTCGTTTGCAACAAAAATACCCAGAATTAAAAGAGCTTTCTTTAGTGCACAGGCTCGACCAGCTTACTTCGGGCTTACTGGTGATTGCTAAATCTATGGCAGTTTATAAAGCAATTCAAAGTCAGTTTATCAAAAGAAGTATTGAAAAGCAATATGTGGCAATTTTGGAAGGTGAAATTTTCGAGAAAGAAGGGTTTATAAATCTTCCATTAGATGCTGATGAAGAGCGAAAGCCACTCCAGAAAGTGAATTATGAAACAGGTAAACCTTCTCGGACAGAGTTCAAAATTTTGAGTATCAGCAATGGTAGAACCCGAATCCAGTTTAAACCTATTACTGGCAGAACGCACCAATTGCGAGTGCATGCGGCTCATAAAGATGGGTTGAACACGCCAATTGTTGGAGATATACTTTATGGGAATAAAGATGAAAGATTATTGCTCCACGCTGAATTTATTGTTTTCAAACACCCAATTACGCACAAGAGAATGAGTTTTGAGGTAAAAGTCCCCTTTTAACCTAAATGTATCTCGGAAAAGCTTTGGAGCATTCACAAGAGATGAGAACCTTTTTTAGCATCTTGTAGTTGAGACTGAAACCAAATTACCAATTCTCTTAACGATAATGCGCTCAACTAAATTTCTAGGTTTTTTTTATCTGCTACTTATTCCTTTTTCTCTTTTTGCACAAAAAGGAGATGAAGTATTGGTGATAAATAGTAGAGAAAATGTATTTCCGTTAAAAGTATCTATTGGTGTGTTGAATGATTTGGAAGGGGAGTTTCATATTTCCGATATAGTGAATCCGAAGACTGACAATCAGTTTCTTGAATTGGAGAATAATGAGGGTTTGAACACAGAAATTGACCTAAATGCTAAAGTTCATTGGATAAAGTTTAAACTAGAAAACCAAGCGAGCGGATTTGAGGAATACAAACTCGCAGTAGCTTATACAGACTATGTTAGTTTTTTTATTCCGACACAGAATGGTAATTATGTGGAGACTGAAAGTGGCGATTTGTTTTCTTTGACAGAACGCCCTGTCAAGAATGGTTTTATGGTTTTTCATAAATTTTTAGCGCCACATAATGAGGCTCAAATTTATTATGTGCGACTCGAAAGCTCTACGAAAATCTCTGCTCAATTTAGGAAGGTTGCCTTAAAGTCTTTAGTGGTTTACTCTGAAAAAGGCTTTGAAGAGCGTTTTTTGTTGCCAAGGTTTTACCAAGCATTTTTCTATGGAGCAATTTTGATTATGGTTTTCTATAACCTTTTCATATTCTTCTCGCTCCGCAGTAAAGATTACCTCTATTATGTACTCTATTTAGTTGGGTTAGTCATTTTCTTCTCTTCCAATGCAGGCTATGTCATGGAACTTTTGTTGCCAGAACAGCCTCGGTTGGATTTATATATTCGGTTTCTATCCACTCCTTTCCTTATGTTTTTCTACCTGCAATTCAGTCAGGCATATTTGAATACAAAGAAACTAACAAAGCTACATCAGGTAATCAATGTGTTGAAAGGGGTTTTTATTTTATCATTGTTACTGATGTTTCCTATTCGGCAATGGATGATTGGGCGAACCGTGTTTATTTTCACAGCCATTTTCTCTTATCTGTTCATCCTTTTTGTTGCCTATAAAGAAATTCGCAGAGGCTATTCTCCAGCTAAATACTTCATGTTGGCGAATGTGTTGCTGATTATTGGAGCGGTGCTTTTTGCAATGCCAAGAATTTTTGGGAATGTGCAAAATCCACTTACCCAATACGGAGTGCAATTAGGAGTTCTTTTGGAAGTTGCCTTATTCTCAGTCGGTTTGGCAGATAGAATAAATGTAGCAAGGCGGGAGTTGGCAGAACAGACTTTGGCAAATGAGCGATTGCAGCTAGAAAAAGAGAGAGAAAAACAGAAAATTATTGAAGAAAAAGCCGCAGAATTAGAGCAAAAAGTAATAGAACGCACCAAAGAGGTTGTAGAACAAAAAGACGAAATAGAGAAAAAAAACAAACACATTACAGATAGTATTCGCTACGCAGAAAGAATACAAAATGCACTTTTGGGAAGTGAAGAATACATTATGGAGCACTTTTCAGATGGCTTCATCTTTTTCAAACCCAAAGATATTGTAAGTGGCGATTTCTATTGGTTTGGCAAAGCGCAGGGCAAAAAAGTGCTGATTGCCGCTGATTGTACAGGACATGGAGTTCCTGGCGCATTCATGACTATGATGGGGAATTCATTCTTGAACGATATTGTTTCAGAAGATGGCGTTTATGAGCCATCTCAGATTCTACTCATGCTAGATAGAAAAATCAAAGAGTCTCTTCAAGGAAGCCGAAATAAAGTCCAAGATGGAATGGATATGAGTATATTGACGGTGGATGAAGAGAGTCAAAAAATACTTTATTCTGGAGCTAAAAACCCGCTTTGCCGTGTGAGAGATGGGGAAATAGAAAGAATCAAAGGGTCAATATTTGCCGTTGGCGGAAGTGATTATGGCAGGGAAAAGAAATATGAGCAGTATGAATTCCCCATTGTGGAAGGCGATATTTACTACTTATTCTCAGACGGTTATCAAGACCAGTTTGGCAAAACAGGGACAAAATTCATGTCCAAAAAATTCAGGCATTTTTTGTTGGAAATCTCTGACATGAAATTCTCCGAACAGAAAGAAACCTTATCTCAAACGCTCGACAATTGGATGGGAGATGCTAAGCAAACAGATGATATATTGGTAATTGGGGTAAAAGTCTGAGGGAATAGAAGCTTCATTTATCAATAGAACTGGCGTAAATTTCAGTTACAGAACGGTATAATAATCACTTGCCTTTTTCTACCATTCCCAATCAGGGCTTTTTCATAAAAATGAAATTTGGCGACTAGGTGTCCCCGCAAAACACGCCAAAAAGAGCTTGTACCTTTGGTGCGTGTCTCACGCACCATTTCTCAACTCGCTGGAAATGGTATCTTATTTTTTTTATGAAAAAGCCCTGCATTCCCAATTGAAATCTCAGTATTTT
>JBLIFI010000507.1:0-3730 GCA_047633715.1 Flammeovirgaceae bacterium | reverse complement strand
AATTTATTGCAAACCATTTTCCCAGAATTACTTGAACTGAAGGGCACGGAAACCAAAAATGGAATGTCTCATAAAGACAATTTCTACCACACGCTCCAAGTTTTAGACAATATTTGCGAAACTACCGATGATTTGTGGGTACGCTGGTCGGCAATTCTGCACGATATTGCAAAACCTGCCACCAAGAGGTTCAACAATAAAGTTGGCTGGACTTTCCACGGGCATGAAGATAAAGGAGCGAGAATGGTTCCGAATATATTCCGCAAGATGAAACTGCCCTTGAACGAGAAAATGAAACTTGTTCAGAAACTGGTCAAGTTACATTTGCGCCCAATTGCTCTGGTAAAAGAGAATATTACGGATACGGCAATTCGGAGGTTGCTTTTTGAGGCGGGAAATGATATTGAAGACTTAATGAAGCTTTGCCGAGCAGATATTACTTCTAAAAATGACACGAAAGTCAAGAAATACATCGCTAATTTCGATAGATTAGAAAAGCGGATTGTACAAGTCGAAGCCAGAGACCAGATGCGGAATTTCCAACCTGTGATTACTGGGGAAATAATCATGGAGACATTCGAGATGAAGCCTTCTCGGGAAGTGGGGGAAATAAAGCTTGCCATTCGTGAAGCCATTTTGGATGGGAAAATCAAGAACGAGTACGATGAAGCCTTTAATTATATGGTAAGAGTGGCGGAGAAA
Source organism: Flammeovirgaceae bacterium (assembly GCA_047633715.1). GTDB lineage: Bacteria > Bacteroidota > Bacteroidia > Cytophagales > Flammeovirgaceae > JBLIFI01. Next base: position 3,028 of record JBLIFI010000507.1, on the reverse strand, counting down.
AAAGGATTTACGAAAAGAATTAAAAATTAAAAATAATGTGTTGATTTGGGGATTAGTTGATGCGGTAATTGATTGAAAGCTCAGAATACAACTAATATAGTTTCTAAGTAGTGAGAAAAACTTTTTTCTTAATTAGCCTTCAAAAAGCCCTTCGATATTCCCCATTGGCATGAGGGCAATGATTTTCTTTCCGCTTGGCGAGTAGTTTGGGTTGGAGCTGGCGAAAATTTGCTCAATAAGCGTTTTCATTTCCTGCTCGGTAAGTGGTTTGACAGATTGGGTAGCAATGCGCTTTGCCATGGCTTTGGAAACGGCATTTTTCCTATCCAAACTGATTTCGGATTTGTTCATTTTGAGTTGCTCAATAAAGGCTTCTAACATCTCCTGTTCGTCCGTATCTGCTACGGAAAGTGGCACACCATTTACCACAATAGTTTGCTTTCCGAACACATCAAATAAATAGCCCAGGGCAGTTATTTCTGGCTTCAATTCCATCAGAAGCGCAAAATCTGTGGCGGAGAGTTGGATGGTTCTTGGGAAAAGTAATTGTTGAGAAGCACCTTGCTTGGAATTTGCCATTTGCTGTTGGAAACGCTCAAAAAGTACCCTTTCCATTCCCGCTTTTTGGTCAACAACCATCAAACCCGATTTTACTTGGGAGAGAATATAGCGATTGCGAAGTTGAAGAACCACCTTTTTCTCTTCTCCGTGAAAAGGATTGGCAACATCGGTAATTTCGTTGGCGGCACTACTGAAAGTTAGCTCGCCCGACTTCTCTTGTGGAGAATTATCCATTGAGGCGATTGATTCCCAAGTTTCTGCTTGCTTTATGGTTTGCGGATACAATTTCTCCCAATTCTTTAGGTTAGATTTTTCTCTGGAGCTGGCATTGCTGTCTCCACCAAATGAAACAGTAGATCCTCCTCTGCTCGGCTTGCTGGGTTTGTTCATTCGCACCTCATCAAATTGGGCGAAATTCACGTTCAAATCGAAATCCAACGCAGGCATTGCTCCATTTTTTGCCAACGCCTTTTTAACTGCCGCTCGCACAATAGCATAAACCGTTCGCTCATCGTCAAACTTGACTTCCGTTTTGGTAGGGTGCACGTTTACATCCAAATGTTTGGCATCCAATTCTATGTTGAGAAGGTAGAACGGGAACGTTCCATCTTGCAACAAACCTTCAAATGCGCTCATAACCGCATGGTGCAAATAGGGGTGTTTTATGAATCTTCCATTGGCAAAGAAAAGCTGCTCGCCACGGGTTTTCTTAGAGGCTTCTGGTTTGCCTACAAAACCCCAAACTTTAATATGTTGCACTTCTTCTTCGCAAATCAAGATTTTGTCTTGATAGCTTTTGCCAAAAACGCCAACAATTCTTTTTGGCAATGTGCCTGATGCCAAATTGAAGGTTTCTGTATCGTTCTGATACATACTCATGGCAATTTGCGGGTTACACAAAGCCACTCGTTGAAACTCTTCTACAATATATTTAAGTTCTACTGGGTTAGATTTCAAAAAATTCCGCCTGGCAGGAACATTGAAGAATAAATTTTTCACGGAGATAGAAGCTCCGTTTGCCGTTGCCACAGGCTCTTGCGATTTTACTTCAGAACCTTCTATGAGAATTTGCGTTCCAATTTCATCATCTTGAGTTTTGGTTTTCAGTTCTACCTGAGCAATTGCCGCAATTGAAGCCATTGCCTCGCCACGGAAACCAAAGGTGTGGATGGAAAACAAATCATCTGTTTTGGTGATTTTAGAAGTAGCATGACGCTCGAAACACATTCGTGCATCTGTCTCCGACATTCCCTTTCCATTGTCAACTACTTGGATAAGCGTTTTTCCTGCGTCTCTCACAATTAGCTGAATATCAGTTGCTCCAGCATCTACAGAATTCTCTAACAATTCTTTTACTGCAGAAGCTGGGCGTTGCACCACTTCGCCTGCGGCAATTTGGTTTGCCAAAGATTCGGGCAGTAAGTGAATGATATCTTGCATATTTTGGAATTGTGAATTGGCGAGTTAGTGAATTGGCGAATAAAAAAACAGCTTTATAATTCTACCTCTTTTAGCATATTTCTCTTGGCAAATTAAGTGAAAAAAGTGCAGATAAAATAGAGAAAGCTGTTTGCTAGAAACAAGATTATTCTATTTCTAGCAACGAAGTGGATAACTATTTGAGCAGTTTAAATACTAGATTAGCGATTATGAATTTATTATAACGCTAAAACCTGTTAGGTCTGAGGATGCTGACAGGCACATCAAAGGTGTTCTGCTATAAAATTGATTTGCTAATTCATCAATTCACCAACTGAATTAGCGGAACTGTAAAATGGAATTTACTTCCTTTTCCCAACTCGCTTTCTACCCATATTCTTCCATGATTTTTATCTACACAGTCTTTACAGAGTCCCAAACCCAAGTCTGTCCCTTTTTCTTCCGCAGTTCCATCTGTCGAGAGGTTTTCTCGAATATCGAATAACTTTCCTTGTTCTGATTTTGAAATCCCCTTGCCATTATCAGCAACCGTAATTTGCAGAAAGTCTTTTACTTGCTCAGATTGGATATTGATTTCTCCATTAGCTTCTGTAAACTTAATGGCATTGGAAATTAAATTTCTCAATACCAATTTCATCATATCTTTATCGGTATAAGCAATTTCGTTTTCGCCAATTTCATTCAAGCTTACATTCAAGTCATAAACGCAAGTTTAGTTTTGCAGTATAATTTGGCTTCTTTTTGATTTTGGGGCTAGCCCCAAAATCAAAAAGAAGCCAAATATCCCTACATTGCCAATCTACTAAAACAAGCGAATATGAAACATTTGACTTCAGAACAAAGATATACAATCGAACGCATGTTAGGAAATGGCTACTCCCAGCGTAAAATAGCTGAGATCATTGGCGTGGATGAATCCACAGTGAGCAAGGAGCTAAAGCGGAACAAAGATATGCGCTCAGGAGAATACCGTGCGAAGTTGGCGCACTCCAAGTCGGAAGAACGGAAGAAGGAAAAACCGAAGCCC
>JBLIFI010000506.1:0-3736 GCA_047633715.1 Flammeovirgaceae bacterium | reverse complement strand
ACTTAGGAACGGAAATTAAATAAGATGCTACTTTCTCTTGTTTCTTTTTGGGCTATTCTTCGTTAAAAAAGTTTGCCGTAGCGGTGCTATGCCAAACTTTTTTGCCTAAACTAGCCTTAAAAATAAACTGCGACAAAACACGCATTTATTTATTCCCCGTTCCTTAGCATAACTCCTGTTACGCAATTTTCGTTTTACAGGAGGGAAATTACTTGTTACTCAGACCTGTTTTTGTCTTTTAGGTAGTGTAAAAGAGGTAATGCTACTTTATGGATAGTTCGGCACAAGCGGAGTGCCGCCCAGCGGACGCTTGCGCTATGATTTATTATTGTTTGAGCATTACTTGTTTATAGCTATTTTTTTATATGCTTGTAGCTAAACAGAAACTAGCCGTCCGCAACCGGCCGGCCGCATTCAATTTTGGGGAAACCAAACTTGTATTGAACCTGAAATGTAATCGGGTTTAGCACAAACAAGTTTCCAATTGCTAAGCAATTCCCCAAAATTGGCGACCCACGACTGGCTAGCTTAACTCTCAGAATTTATTAGCGAGTTTCGGAAAGACTGATTCCTTCTCATCAGTAGGCGATTTACGAAATCCAACAAAAGTATAGTTTGCGCAACATGGTTTAGCCTAAATCAAACATCATACTTTTATCTGGATTTTTACCTTTTACAGAACAAGCTCAAGTAAGCATTTTGGCTCGGTAATTCTTCCCAATCAAAACCTTTTATTCTTAACAGTTATTTACCTAATTCCTTATCATCAATATTTATTTATATTTGTTGCTCGGATAGTGAAAGTAGCTTTGCCTTCTACTATTTGAATAGACATAATCTACTATTTCTGAAACCGTGGAAGCAATATGGAAAATCAACAGGAAATGCCCTCTAAGCATATTGCCATTTTGGCAGGAAGTACTGGTTTAGTGGGTTCTTGCTTACTAAAACAGCTAGTCCAATCGGCAGAATATGATAAAGTCCACTCTGTTGGAAGGCGAAATCCTGATTTCTCCAATGAAAAAACAGTTGCACATATTGTTGATTTTGAAGAGTTGAAAAAGTACGGAGAAATTGAGCGAGCAGACGATGCGTTCTGTTGTTTGGGGACAACCATGAGTAAAGCAGGCTCTAAAGAATCATTCTACCAAGTTGATTTTGAGTATGTGAAAGATTTTGCAGAATATTCACAGAAGATTGGTTGCAAACGTTTCTTCTTAATTAGTGCTTTGGGAGCTGATAAAGATTCTATGGTTTATTACAACAAAGTGAAAGGAGAAATTGAAGAAGAAGTCATGAGTATGAGTTTTGAGACCACGCATATTTTCAGACCATCTTTGTTAATTGGCGAACGAGAAGAAGTAAGGGTTGGAGAAAGCTTAGGACAAAAATTGGCACAATGGTTTGATTTTCTGATTCCAAAAAAATTCAAGGCAATCAATGCCGAAGAGGTTGCCAAATTCATAAAAAAACAAGCTTTTCAATCCGACTTGAAAGACATTCATATTCACGAGTCAGCAGAAATGCTATTTGGGTAAGCTTGTGGTTTCTGCTAAGATTTAGCATATTTATAAATTAAAGGCAACTTATAGTCCCGCTAATCTGTATTGAACTATAAACCTGCCAAAACTAAACCAATCTCCTTGTCGGATAGTCCTAAAAATAACAAACACCAGAAAGAATTTGGCAACTACCTTGGTGGGCTCGCCTCTTGGTGGATTGGGCTAGGTTTACAGATTGTGCTCATTCCCTTTGTAGTTACTCAGCAACTGCATGAAACAGCCGATAACTTAGGAATTGCTCAAATGTGCTCGCTTCTGCCTGCTTTTTTGTTCATTCTTCATGCGGGAATTATGGCAGACAGAAATGATTGCCGAACCATCATTCTTCGACTCCATTTACTAGCTATTATCCCTAGTTTTGCCATTGCGTTTCTGATTTACTCCAACCACCTCTATTTTGAAATGCTGCTGGTTTATGCCTTGGCAATGGGAACTTTGTCGGCATACAACATTCCTTCAAGAGACGCATTACTTCATCGGTTGGCGCAAGGCGAGCTCCAAAAGGAGGTTTCCAAGGCAATGACTATTCAGTTTATGGCACAAATGGTTGGTTTTCTGTTTGCAGGCCTTGCCTCTTTTGTTGGATTAGTACCTTTGTTTATTTTACAAGGAATTACGATGATTAGCGGAGCAATTTTCATGTCTCGCATTGAATCCAATCCTCCTCATTCGAAAGAAAGTAACCTGAAAGCCTCAAAATGGCAGTTACTAAAAGAAGGTTTCCAAGTGGTTGGAGCGAATGCACCTATGCGCTTGGTTTCTATTCTCAATATTTTGGTTGGATTGGTTTTTATGGGAAGCCTGATGGTGGCGGTTCCCATTATTGTGAGAGACGTTTATGGAGGAACTTCCACAAAACTTTCCTTCTCAATTATGGCTTTCTATTTCGGAGTGATTGTAGGCTCGCTCATTTTGGGTCAAATTAAGCGAATTGAGAATATTGGCACAACCATTTGCAGTATGATGGCTTTGGGAGCTGGCACAATGTTGCTCATGACTTTCCATCTTCCATTCGCATCATTCCTTGGGTTAGTCGCCATTTGGGGAATTGCAGTAGGATTTGTATTCTCATTGGGGAGAACCGTAATCCAAGAAAATGCTACCAGAAATCAGCAAGCAAGAGCATTATCCATTTATCAGATTGGCATTACTGGAGGCGGACCCATTGGTGCATTGATTATCGGATTCCTCACGCACCACCAAGGCGCATTGGAAGTTCTTTATATTCCCGCTCTTTTCCTACTGGTTGTTTTGTTGCTCGCTTCCATGTTCACAAAGCTTCTGAAAATAAAGTCAGATGTTTTAGATTAAGCGGTATAAGAATAGACTGATTTCCTTTCTCGGCTTCAAATTCAATGTGCGTTTGCTCGAGCTAAAGCCAACAAATTGAAATTCAGCTCAAATTCCCTACATTTACTCTCAGAAATCATATTCTACTTATTCTGTGCGAGTCTTACTACACAATACTTGCTACTTGATACTACTTTTATGAACAGTAAATTGGTAATTCTCTCGTTGTTGGAATTGGGTTTGGCAATTCTTTTAGGTGTAATTGCGCTCTATGTGGCATATTCAATCTTGATGGAAGTCGTTTTCAAGAAATACGATATCAAGAAAGATAATTTGGCTTTTGCCATTTTGGTTTCCGCCATTCTCTTCTCGGTGGGGAACATTATGGAGGGAACGGTTGAGCCAATCTCTGATTTGATTCGCCAACTCAGCTCGGCTTACGAGAGTTTAACCGAAGTTGCCATCAACTCCTTCAAATATGTATTGATGTTTCTGGCAATTGCCGTGGTTTTGGCATTCCTCATCAATTTTATTTCCATCAAACTCTTCATTACACTTACCAAAGTAGATGAATTTGCGGAGATTTCTGCCAACAACATTTCCCCAGCCATTGTAACAGGCGCAATTGCCATCATCATCTCGCTTTTTGCCAAAGGCCCAGCTGTTCAGTTGATGCAAGCCCTGATTCCTTATCCAGATTTGCCAGGGATTTTATAGATGTGCTGATGTGGTAATTTGATGATGCGATGATTCATATAAGCCTACAATTCATAAAAAATGATATTTAAGAGATTGAAGTATGATGAGTATGCTCACAAGGCAATTCATAATATTGAAGAAAAGCAAAATGACTTCAAAACTAAATATGACATTGATAATTATGC
>JBLIFI010000505.1:0-3749 GCA_047633715.1 Flammeovirgaceae bacterium | reverse complement strand
TGCCGTCCAGAAGATACTTGTCCATGAGTTTAGCATTAAATATTAAGTACCCATTCTTTAAACGTAAACTAGTTGAACGATGATTAAAAAGACATTTTCTTTATTTATATGCCTTATCGCATTTTTAGTGAGTTGTACCACCAACCCGATTACAGGGCGTAAGCAACTCTCGCTCATTCCTGCTGGTCAAATGCAGTCAATGAGTTATCAGCAATACAGCCAATTTCTGGGTCAGAACAATGTAGTCAATTCTGGTGCGCAAGCGCAAATGATTAAAAACGTAGGCGCAAAAATGCAAAAAGCCGTAGAAACATATATGCAACAAAAAGGTCATGCCGATAAGTTGGAAGGCTTTAAATGGGAATTCAATTTAGTGAATGACCCCGCTCAAAATGCGTGGTGTATGCCTGGCGGAAAAGTAGTTTTCTACACAGGAATTTTGCCCGTTTGCCAAGATGAAGCAGGCATTGCCGTTGTAATGGGGCACGAAATTGCTCACGCAGTTGCCAACCATGGTGGCGAGCGAATGAGCCAAGGATTAGTAACTCAGGTTGGTGGCGCTGCTATGCAAGTAGCTCTTTCGAGTAAGCCTGCGCTGACACAAGGTTTGTTTGCACAGGCTTTTGGAGCAACCTCTCAGTTGGGAATGTTGAAATTTTCCAGAACTCATGAGTCGGAAGCAGATGAAATGGGAATATATTTCATGGCTATTGCTGGTTACAACCCGCAAACGGCACCACAGTTCTGGCAGAGAATGAAAGCTTCTTCTGGCGGACAAGCTCCACCAGAATTCCTTTCTACTCACCCATCGAATGATACAAGAATTAGAGATTTGAATGCTTTGATGCCGAAAGCGGTAGAAATGTATAACAAATACAAATAAGAAATACACTATTTCTATTTGAGAGACCGCATATCCTTTTCTTGGATTATGCGGTCTCTCTTTTTCTTCAAATCAACCAAGAATAATATGAGGTAAATTACATAATACGAACAACAAAAAACCGTTTCTCTAGAAAGCAATATTGCACTTCTAAAACTCAAAATAGAGAGTTATATAGTGAATTCAGATGGACAGAAGTAATAAATTTAACTATTCTAGTTTCGTAAAACGCCTGGGCGATGTTCTCATAAACTTTCTCGTAAACTCTTTCGCAGTTTTGGGAAGTATTTATGTGTTGGAGTATTGCTTTGCTTACCAAGCAATTTTGCCGCAATTTGGCTACTTCACTATTTGGCTGGCAATTTATACTTATCTACTGGTTTCGGGCGGAGTTACACCTGGCTCAATTATTTTCGGCAGCCGAGTGGTTGATAAAGAAGGAAAGTATTTATCAATTCCGCAGGCATTTTTCAGAAACTTTGCCTTCTTTATTACCATGATTCTCCACTCTGCTATGTTGTGGAGAACCCTCAATCAGATGCCAATTTCTCATTCGGTAGAAGGGCTTCATGAAATTGTGTATTCTTATCAAGAATTTAGTCCATTTCTTTTCCAACTCACTATTGGCATTCAGATATTTATAGTCTTTGATTTGATGTCTGTCCTGTTCAATGGACAGAATAGGGCTTTGAGAGATGTAATGGCAGATAGTTTTGTAATTGAAAGACGGAATTACCAACGAATTACTGTTGACAGAACCCGAGTTAGTGGATTTAGACAGAAAACTAAAGAGGAGAAAGAGCGAATTGAAGAGAAAAGCAGAACTTTCAGTATATTAAATCAAGTGATGGAAGTAACTGAAATAATGAACCTAGTCAAAAAAGGGAAATTAAATAATGAAATTGTAAGTGTGAAGTTTGTTTCTATACCAAAGCAAGGGCAAGGTTTTTACCAATTCCTTATCAAACATAATAACACACCAATTTTCCACATAAAAGTAGCTTTGGAAACCAATAAAGCAACTAAAGGAAAAATCCTACTGAAGAATGAACAAGAGGAATGGATGCCACTTCCGAAGTGGAGACGCAGATTAATGACTCAAAAAGTGAAAGGGAAAGTGACAGGAAATAGGAGTTTAGCGATGGCAAGTTAATTTTATTTCAAATTTTTATAAAAAAAGCTTGCTAGTCTCCCACCTTTGTCTACTTTTGCACTCGGCAAATCAATACAGCCAGCTCCTGCTAATCCCCCAGGTCCGGAAGGAAGCAAGGGTACGTAGTTGTAGCGGTTGGTTTTGGTTTGCCATTTTTTCGTTTTATACGATTTTGTTTTTATTGAAATCCCTGTAACTATTTAAGTAAGTGCCTTTAAATGATTTCCTATTTTGGATAATGGCAGTAAATAGTGCTAGAAACAACAAAAAATCATAGCGCAAGCGTCCGCTTGTGCCTTGAAAACTCAGGAGTAGCATTACTCCTTTGATGCTACTAAAACAGGGAACTATTTAGTAGGAACTACTTACCACTATTTCTAAAGTGCAATTTTTTCTATATCTTAGTTTGATGAACTAATAGAGATAAAATTGAACTTACCTACGACCATATCAGAGACTTAATCAAGGTTTGATAGCCGTAGAATTCAAAGCCGAGGTAGTTGAATGGAACATTGAAAATCTCTTTCCCATTTTCAATCGCATAGCTTTGCAACCTTGTTTTTCTATGACTTTTTCATATTTAGAGTGCCCGCTCGATTCTGCCAAAAGCACAGGTCAAGTCTATAATAAATCAATCTTCAATATGTTTCTTCCAAGCTTGTTTTAGCACTTTTCCAGATTTCCTCAATTGCCTTTTGATTTTTATCTCATCTTCTCCGCCCATAATTTTTGAAGCTCTGTTTACATAACTCAGGTAGTTTCCTCTATATTCTTTGTGGATTTGCTTATTTTCAAATCTGTATTCATGAGTAATTGGGTCGAGGGTTAAGCGGGATTTTTGTGCGGGATATTTCTTTGATTTTTGACCGCTCGCAGAATACAATCGCTTAATTTTCCTTTTGAATAGGGGAATATCATGCGTAAGTGTTTTCTTTCTAATGGAAGTGATTCGCTTCCTTTTGGTCTTCACAGAATCAATCATTTCCCGGTAGAAGTTGGAAATTCCCGAAGACTTAATCAAAGTTTGATAGCCGTAGAATTCAAAGCCGAGGTAGTTGAATGGAACATTGAAAATCTCTTTCCCATTTTCAATCGCATAGCTTTGCAACCTTGTTTTTCTACGAGTTTCAAAATTCTTAAACCTGAAAACCTCTGTTTTATCTTTGGAGACTTTTAAACTCAATTCTTCAAATTTCTCATCTATCTTTTCTAGTATTTCCGCTACTTTATTCTCTTTTACTACAAAAACAATATCATCTGAATATCTGCGGTAAAAACCATTTCCCCCGCTGGCATATTCTTCTATCGCCCATTTATCGAAATCATACATATAAAGATTTGCCAATAGTGGACTTATTGCCGTTCCCATTGGTATGCCAACCAACTTTTTATCTTTATTCAGTCGCTGGTTTTTGTGGATTCTGAACTCGCCATTTTTTACCGCATTTCGGAATTCTTTTGGAGACGAGAAAAAACTGAAAATGCTCTTCAAGTCTTGACTCAATTCTGTAAATTGTAAGACAAAAATCAATCTATTTATGAGTACGAAATATAAATTTAGAGATGATGAACAAATCTACTTTGTGAGTTTTGCCACTATAAATTGGATTGATGTTTTCACTCGTAGAATTTACAAAGACATTCTTGTAGAGAGTCTTGCCTTTTGCCAAAAAGAAAAAGGGTTGGAGATTTATGCTTGGTGCATTATGAGCA
>JBLIFI010000504.1:0-3754 GCA_047633715.1 Flammeovirgaceae bacterium | reverse complement strand
GTTTCTTTTTTGGCTATTCTTCGTTAAAAAAGTGTGCCGTAGCGGTGCTATGCCAAACTTTTTTGCCTAAACTAGCCTCAAAAATAAACTGCAACAAAACACGCATTTATTTATTCCCCGTTCCTTAGCTGCAATCCTCTAATAAAAAAGGTTCGGTTCTTTGACAAATTTTGTGGAGGTCAAAAACAGCTCAGATTAGTTGTCTAATCTGGAGGCTGTAATTGATGATTATTCCTTATTTCGTATTTCATGGAACACATCAATCACAAAAATTGTCAGACAACCAAAGGTTCTTTGACAAATCTCGTGACGTTTAGTCTATACCGCTAAATAAGGCAGAGACTTTTTTGCGCTTTTAGCGCAAAAAAGCTCGGAAACTACTTCAAGCGTCCACGCTTGAAGCTTTAAAATCATGAAGCTAAACTCAACCACGGGATTTGTCAAAGAATCAGTTTAATTTCTGAAATAGGGCTTTTTCATAAAATTTATTTCTAGTTGAAGACAGCCCCATCAGGGCGAAACCTTGGTAGAATCAATTATAATCAAAGTAATCCTCGCTCCGTAGGTGCGAAACCTGCATTTTTAACAATCAATGCTCTATTCAGGTTGCGCTCCGATGGAGCTGATGATTTCATTCAATAGTTCGTTTCTACCAAGATTTTGCCCTTCTAGGGCAAAATTCAGATAAACCCTTCCAGTCTTTTATGAAAAAGCCCTGATTTCCGAAATAGAATTTGCGTAACATGAGTAAGTAATTCTAAAACAACAATGAGCCATAAGCATTCGCTGGGCGGCACTCCACTTGTGCCGAAATATCTATAAAGTACTACCTCATTTTACACTGCCCTCAACTTTATGATAGATTGGTAAATGTGATTTTTCTTTGCTCGATAGTTCTTATCCAGAATTTCAGTTCATTCTATGGGCAAATGCAATCGTTTGTAGTTAGATTATCAAAAAAGCCTATTTAATTCGCCTCAAAATAAACTAAATTTAAAGTAGTTTTTATAGCATCTACTGACTGAATTACTATATTTGATAGCATACATTTAGATTCTATCAAAATGTCACCCACGAAAATATTGGCAGTTGGAATACAGCTAAAATTAGCACTCTATGTGCTCGAACATAAACTAACTAGAAAGTGAAAAGAATTGCAGTATTTACATCAGGAGGAGATTCGCCAGGAATGAACTCTTGCATTCGCTCGGCAGTCAGAGGGGCAATATATAATGGGGTAGAGGTTTTCGGAATTGTCAGAGGATACAAAGGAATGATTGATGACGATTTCAGACTGCTTGACTCTCAATCTGTTAGCAATATTATTCAGAGAGGAGGCACCATGCTCAAATCCGCTCGTTCCGAAGAGTTTCGGACCAAAAAAGGAAGAGAAAAAGCTTACGAAAACCTGAAAAAGCATAAAATTGATGGTATGGTAGCTTGCGGTGGAAACGGAACATTCACAGGCGCAGAAATTTTCCATAAAGAATTTGGGATTCCCACAGTAGGAGTTCCTGGCACAATAGACAACGATTTATACGGAACAGATTATACTTTAGGTTTTGACACAGCTGTCAATACTGCATTGGATGCAGTTGATAAAATCCGTGATACTGCCGACTCCCACGATCGGGTTTTCTTTATTGAGGTAATGGGCAGAGATGCAGGTTACATTGCCATGCAAACAGGAATTAGCTGTGGCGCAGAATTAGTGCTGATTCCCGAAAACCCCGATAGTTTGGAAGCCGTAATCGAAACATTGAGAGGCAGAAGAGACAGTTCAAAATCGTCTTCTATTATCATTGTGGCAGAAGGCGAAGAAATCGGAAGTGCGCATTATATTTCTCTCAAAGTGAAAGATGAGTTGCCAAAACTAGATATTCGAGTAACTACACTCGGACACGTTCAGCGAGGTGGTTCTCCAACTGCTAGAGATCGAATTCTCGGAAGTAGATTGGGCTTGGCAGCCGTAGATGCACTTTTGGAAGGAAGAAGTAATGTAATGGCGGGAGTAGTGAACGATGATGTGATTTTTACCAGCTTCGGAGAAGCCATCAACAAGAAAAAACCCTTCAACAAAGATTTGATTCGAATGGTGAATATTCTTTCGATATAGCGAATCACAAATAAAAACAATAGAAAACCTCATCAAATTCATTTTTGGTGGGGTTTTCTATTTGGATAAAAGCTAAGGGTAGTGTGAAACAGGTAATGCTAAATCAAGAAAAACCATAGCGCAAGTGTCCACTTGTGCCTTAATATCTAAAAGTAGCATTACCTGTTTCAAACTACCAAAATAAATAGCTAGATTTTTCCTCACAAAATTTCTAGTATCAAAATTTATTTTTACATTTACCGACCAGCAGTCGGAAATAAACTTATATTCATAAATGGGAGTTCAGGAGCGAAGACAGAGAGAGAAAGCCAAGCGTAACAATCAGATTGTGGATGCTGCCGAGCAAGTGATTTTTGCAAAAGGCATTCATAAAGCAACAATGGATGATATTGCCAAAGCTGCGGAATTGGGCAAAGGAACACTTTACGGTTATTACAAAAGCAAAGCAGAAATCCTTTTGGCAATTAATGAAAGAGCTTCTAGAAAATTGGCAGGATTATTCGCAAAAGTAAGTCAAGAGAGTGAAACAGGCAGAAAGAAAGTTCGTGCCATTGGGCAAGCTTATATTCAGTTTGCTTATGATTTCCCTCACTACTACCAATTCATCTCACTTTTTGAGGCTGGAAATATGGAAATTGATGCGGAAGAAGTTACCAAGAACAATTATCGAGTGAATTGTGAATTGGTAAGCGCAATTAAAGCAGGAATAGAAGATGGCTCAATTCGACAAGATGTGAACCCAGAAGCAGTTGCCAAATGCCTTTGGGCAATGAGCACGGGAGTAATTCAGCTCATGCACGTAAAAGGAGAAGTTATGAAGCGTAACCAAGGACTGGAAGCGGATGAAATGTTCAAGCATTTTTTCAAAATTGTGGAAGGCGGGATTTCATATCGAGATTAAAAAAAACGATGATAGATAATAAAAAACACATCTACCATGTAATAATTGGCTTAATGATTCTGATAGGAATTCAGGGGCGCATCTCAAAATGTCGCACACTAAAAAAGCATACGCTGGCAGAGGTTGAGAACCCTGCCGAGGGTCGGACCCCAGACGTTGGGTTTATTAGAAATCTAGCATTCATAGTGCTCCATTATTTCATTTAAAAAGTGCATTTTAATTTATTACGACAAAATGAGATGCGCCCGAATTCAGTCCTGTTACTCAAGTCCTATTCAAAAAACTTACTATGAAAATGGTAAACTAAAAGAGAAAGGCAGATTGAAAATGGGAACTAGATTGAGTTATGTTGGTAATAATAATATAGCAAGATGTGGAACTATGGGTTTCTTCAGGCAAGGCAAATGGATTGAATATTCTTCAGAAGGAGCGAAAATAGGTGTTGTAATATACGATAGAGGGAAAGTTATCAAAACAATAAAATAAATGCTCAAAAAAGCTATCAAAATATCATCTCACCTTTTCCCAAGCCTAATGGTAAATTTGGCTTACAAGAAACTGACCAACCCACAGGTTCACAAATTGCGTGAACATGAGTCGGCAATTCTGGAGAAGGCAGACAAACAACTATTTCCGTTCAAAGGCTTTGAAATCCAAACCTATAAATGGGGAAATGGAGCTAAGAAAGTCATGCTGATTCACGGTTGGGAAGGACAAGCAGGGAATTTTGCAGATGT
>JBLIFI010000503.1:0-3770 GCA_047633715.1 Flammeovirgaceae bacterium | reverse complement strand
CTGTAATTGCCGAAGCGGCAGTTGATATTTTAGAGAAACTGACTAAAATGTATGCCGAAATGAATGGTTAAATTTGATTTGCTGATGTGGTAATTAGATGATTTGTTGATGAAAAGTGGAAATTACATATTGTGAATTATACGGACGAATCGCATTTTGTCGCATTTCGTAGAAAATCGGCTAGAAGCCGACTCCTTGCGTCACTCGCCAAGAGGCGATGGGATCGGTAGCCGATGCTATCGCCTTCGAGCGACAGATTCTAAATCTTTACTGCGACATTTTGACTCGAACAGGGTCGTCTGGTGATGATATTTCTAACAAGACCCAACTTTATTCCTAGTTTTTCAAGGTTTTGGAAGTCAATTATCAAATTTGAAATTTCAACCGCCTTTTTTTTAAACATACTCTAACACCTCAAAAATCTGTAGCTCGACTTCCCCAAGTCGAGTAGGCGAAAGAATGAAAAATCATCAAACCCATAGATGATTGATTTAGCTATATTACTTCCGAATATTTATAGGATTTGCCTCAATCGAATCATCAAAAACTGTATTTCAATAAAAAAGTATCATTATTACGTATGGAAAAGAAAACAACCAAGAACGAAAAAGTGGATTTGGAGCAACCGCCAACAGACGAGCTAAAAATCCAACCGAAAGAAGAAAAGACGGAAGGTAAAGAAATTGAAGAGGCAGAGAATGAGGAAGAAGAAACGGAAGGGTTTGGAGCGGTAAGAGGCGGGAATTTTAAGAACTTGTTGGGCTGTGGAGGTTAGCAAGTAGCAAGATAAATGTATCATGTATCAAGAAAATAAATAAGATACTGAATATCAAACACTTACTTAGTCTAGTTTAAATATTTTCCTGTTTTGTGTTCTTAACTATCTCATTTAAAGATAGATGCAGAAATCCTAAATAGCACAACGTCTTAACTAAAAGAGAAAATTATGGGGAAATCAATTTTATGGGGTTTATTATCGGGATTTAGTTTCTTGGGAGCAATCGGTTTTGCGGTTTCCATTGCCGTAACCAATGAAAATATCCATCCTTCTTTCTATTTAGGATTGGCTTTTTGTTTGGTTGCCATGATTTTTTTTGGAGATAAATCGACAAAAGCATTTGAAATTTGGCAAGCAAAATTGGTTCATGATATTATAGATGACGAGAGCGAAATGATGCATTGGAAATATAGTGGCGAAGAGTGGTTTCCATTTGCTGAAAGCAATTATGTGCAAAGCCGTAAGTTGGCTAAATGGATATTCGGGGTTCTGTTTACTTGCTTGATTATTGGTGTGATTATAGTTGTTTTTACGGCAGAAAATGTAAATGGTCTGAGAATAGAAATAGCCGTAGGAGCTATTGCCTCGTTTCTGGGTGGACTTTGGTGGGTTACGAATAGCCATTACAGAAGAGTCAAATTAGCTTATTTCAAATCGGAAAACCCTGAAGTACATATTGGCAAGAAGGGATTGGTAATCAATCGTGAGTTTTTGGTTGTTTTCAGTAATAAAACTACTAGAGTGTCCACAATTGAGGTTGTAGAGAAACACAATACTCAATGTCTATACTTTCTTGTTCTCATGAATTCGGGAGATGAGCAATCCAAACGCAAGCATTATATCCCAATTCCGAATGGGGAAACTGTAGATTTGGAGCGATTCAAGAAGTTACTTCTGCACTAAAAAAATATTATAACTGATACTTTTCTTGAATAAACCAAAAGCCAAAATTATGACAAAATTTGTACTTTGGGTCGTATTGTTAATTCTATCAATTAGTGGAGTGGTAGTTTTGGGAATAGCTATGACAGCTTCTCGTGGAGGGAATGAACAACTGTTTATTGTAGGAATCGCAATTTGTGTGGGAGCATCTTTATTTTTTGGTAAAAAAAGCCATGGAATCTCACGATGGTTGGCAGGCAAAGACTATCCAAAAAAATATTGATGGCAGTCCAACTTTAGTTCATTGGCAATATGACCGAAAGACTTGGATTGGCTTTGCTGAACAATATGCTGTCGAGAAAAAATCTGACAGTAGAAATCGCTTAATTATGGTTGCTTCTATTCTGCTATTAATTGGAGTTGTGGCTCTATTTGTTGCGGAAGATTTGGATATGAAGGCTTTTGAAATATCCGCAGTTTTGGTAGCTATCTCACTAGCAGCTGGTTGGTATTTTATTGGGGAGCACTACAAGAAATTTAATGACGCTTACATAAATGTAATCAAGCCAGAAGTTCATGTAGATGAATTGGGAATGGTAATCAATAAAAAGTTCCTCATTACTTTCCGCTCAGTAGGTATAAGCCTCACAGATGTGAAAGAGACGGAGAAATATGCTTTGAAAGGTGTTAGCTTTTTTATTAGAACCAGTAATGGGAAAACTGATACGACTCACGAGCATTTTTTACCATTTCCAAAAGATAAAAAAAACGAGAATGATTACTTAAGAATGAAAGAGCTAATTAGCTGATTATCATTTATTTTATAATCAATCCTTAAAGGATTAAATATTGGCTTATTTATAAATCCAGCAAGTCAAAACCTCCAACTATCTCCCAATTCTATTTCTTACTTTAAAGAGTTTGACTAAGCTCGAAACAAAATCTTCATCTGTTTTGATATAGGCATAACTTGCATTGTTTCTTCGGCAAAGTTGCTTCACAGTTTCCTGTTTTTCTTTGTAATAAGCTTTCATTTTCTCTCTCGCCTGGCCAGAAGAAGTATTCAAGTAAATACTTTTCCCCGATTCTTTGAAAAATACGGGTGCAATTCCCACTTTCAGCAAGTCTAATTCGTGAGAGTCTGCCAAATGAATGACTACCAAATCGTGTTTATTGGCAATGGCTTTGAGATTTCTCTCGTAGCCTTCATCCAAGAAATCGGAAACTAGAACTATTACACTTTTTCGTTTCAACAATCCTAAAGTAGTTCCCAATGCTTTTTTAAGATTGGTTTTGATGGATTTCGTTTCGGTTTTGAAAAGCGCATTTACAATTTCATGAATATGTTTCGGGCCTTTATTCGGTCGGATATATTTCTCTTTTTCATCGCTGAAGCAAAGCAGACCTGCTGAGCTTGCCTCCTTGATTGCCGAAAGTGCTAAAACACCACAAATCTCTTTCCCAATATCAATTTTTTGTTGCCCTTTCACACCTATTTCTTGAGATGCGCTGACATCCAACACAAAAAACACAGTTTGCTCTTTCTCTTCTTTGAAAGTTTTTATGAATGTTCCATGTCCTTTTGCGCTCACATTCCAGTCAATATGCCGAACATCATCTCCATACTGATAAGCCCGCACATCGTCAAACTCCAACCCCGAACCTTTAAAAACAGAATGGAAATTCCCCTGCATTTGTGCATTAATGGCTTTCCTGACACGGATTTCGTACCGCCTGAGCTTTTTGAGGATTTGTTGCATCATAAGAGTAGTATCAAGTAGTGAGTAATGAATATCGAGACAAAAACATTAGTATAAGTTACAGAAGGGTTTTACTAAATTGCTTTTGGAGTACATAAAAACTGATCTCGTTATAGAAATAAGTAATTGATTTCCAGTACTTTAAAGTCGTACATCGTACATCTCAAATCATAAATAATTCTATGTTTACTACAAATTTGTATAATTCTCGCCTTCTTTTCTACCTTGTTTTACTCTTTTTAACAGCTTGTGGAGGAAATGAACTGACTTCGATAGAAGTTGAAAAGCCTGATAAATTGATTTCCGAAGAAAAAATGGTGGAGTTAATGATTGAAACCCACATTTTAGAA
>JBLIFI010000502.1:0-3776 GCA_047633715.1 Flammeovirgaceae bacterium | reverse complement strand
TCGGAAAGGTCTGAAAAAGACCATTTCCGAGGAGTATTTTCATTTTTTCTACAGTAATCTATGAACTGTTTTGGCTTGAGTATTCAAAATGAATACAATATTCCTAGAGTCTTAAAGTAGAACTAAGTGAAAGGAATTAAATAACTTACTCCATTATATTTGTTTCTTTTTGGTCTATTCTTCGTTAAAAATAGTATCCGTAGCGATGCTATGCCTACTATTTTTGCCTAGACTAGCTAGCGTAGCCCGACCTCAAAAACAAACTGCGATAATGGCGCACTTTATTTAATTTCTTTCACTTAATATCCACAAGTAGGTTTTCTTCTTTCACACTACCAAATATTATTGAGTAAAAGTAAAGAACCCATCCAGATAAAATTTGGATGGGTTCTTTACTTTTATATGGAAGTAGTTTTAGAAATTAAAAACTACAATTTGAAAGCCTTCTTCACTTTATCTACATAATCTAATTTCTCCCAAGTGAAAAACTCTACTTGTTTCTTTTCTTTCTTACGTACTTCTTTCTTCTGAGAATCATCTTCAGTAATTTCTACTGTTTGCAATTCTACCTCTTTAGAATAAGATTCTCTTCCCATGTGTCCGTAAGCAGCAGTTTCTGAGAAGATAGGGTTTTTCAATCCGAATCTATCTACAATTGCCTTAGGAGTCATGTCGAAAATATCGTAAGCGATTGTGGCAATTTCCGAATCAGAAAGGCTCACATTTGCCGTTCCGTAAGTATTGATGTTCAATGAAACTGGTTTTGAAACTCCAATTGCATAAGCAACTTGTACCAAAATTTCATCTGCCACACCAGCAGCCACTAAGTTTTTGGCGATATGTCGAGTGGCGTAAGCAGCACTTCTATCTACTTTGGAAGCATCTTTTCCAGAAAAAGCGCCACCACCGTGCGCTCCTTTTCCTCCGTAAGTATCTACAATGATTTTTCTACCTGTCAACCCAGCATCTCCGTGAGGTCCGCCAATTACGAATTTCCCAGTTGGATTGATGTGGAAAATAGTTTCCGAATCAATCAATTCAGCAGGAACTACTCTAGGAATTACAATTCCAATCACGTCTTTTCTGATTTTATCGAGCATTGCTTGCTCTTCGTCAAAATCATCGTGCTGAGTGGAAATTACGATTGTATGCACTCTCTTTGGCTTATTGTCATCGCCATATTCGATAGTTACTTGTGCTTTGCTATCAGGACGCAAATAAGGCATTAAAGCCGTTTCAGTCTTACGAATATCAGCCATTTCTTTCATCAGCCTGTGTGAGAAAGCCAAAGCCATTGGCATGTATTCTGGGGTTTCTTTGGTGGCATAACCAAACATCATTCCTTGGTCTCCAGCACCTTGCTCTTTGTCCACACCTTCGCCTTCGTTCACGCCTTGGGCAATGTCTGCAGATTGAGAATGCAAAGCGACTGTTACGCCACAAGAATTGGCATCGAACTGGTAGCCATCTTTATTGTAACCAATTTTCTCAATAGTAGCACGTACAACATCAGGAATCTCTACATAAGCATTCGTAGTGATTTCTCCTGCAACCACTACTAAACCAGTAGTTACCAAAGTTTCACAAGCCACACGAGAGTTTGGGTCTTGTGCCAACATAGCGTCCAAAATAGCATCGGAAATTTGGTCGGAAATTTTATCTGGATGTCCTTCTGAAACGGACTCTGAAGTGAATAAATATGACATTCTTAGAAATTGATTTAAAATTGAAAATCTATTTGAACTTTATGTTTGTGTCAGACTGACTAATTCCTCCGTAAACTTCCGAAAGGAAAGCACTCAAACTAACTTGTTTTTTATCTGCTGAAAGCTCGTAAGAGTTATTACTACTTTTTTTAATTTTATTGAGTGTTCGGATAATGCACTTGTACCGAATTTGGGCAAATATAGCTTTTTTCTGACTTTGGATATATTCTGGCTCATTTTTATCAGCTGCAATCAGGTTTTTAAATAATTTTTTGAAAACAAACACATTATTCTTTGTCAATTTTCCTTTTTCGTAGCTGTATGGCAACTTGAAATCGGCATTGTAGTCGCCTCCATCTTTCATGACAAGTGCCAAGTTCAATGCCCCAATATCATCGAAGTCGAAGCTGAATCCAAAAATAAAATTTTGTTTGTCTGTAATCTCCTTTGCATTTCTGACTCCTTTCAAGTTGGCAAAATCAGCTACACCAGTTTGCCAAACACTTGCCAAACTCTCCAAAGAATTCCCTTTTTCTCCGAACGGATTCTGTTTGAGCGAGTCAGATTTGGCAATCAATTCTGAGAGCATATCTTTATGCTCCGAGCAATCTATTACCAATTTGTAGCTTCCCGAACCCGCTTTAGTAATCAATAGTTCCTCTTTCAATTCAAAACAAGAACTCAAACAAAAAGGAAGTAACAGAACTAGCCATTTTGGGAAGTAAGATTTATAACAGGGAGGAGTCATACACTTTGGTTGGAGTTCGTTTCGGTTGGTTGGAGTTGACAGTTGCAAATTCCTTAATTTATTTCCCAACTACTAAGAAAATCGTATCTGATTCGGCACTTTCTCTGATTAACCGCCATTGAGACACTTCTTGTATTGCTTTCTCTTCGGCTTCCCAAATTTTTGAAATTGCCCGATGAGATTTTCCCAAAAGCAATTCTCCATTTCCACGGTAATAATAATTCCTTTTCATCAGCTCAAAAACCGACTCATCAAAACCCAAATCGGAAGCATTTAGCAATTTCCAATTTTCATTATTTTGCAATTTATACTGGATTGCGAAATCCTCTTCCACACTTTTATTTTCTACCTCAGCAAACATCCCAAACCTGAAAAATGGATAAATAGTTTGGATGAATATGAAAGGAAGCAACACTAAAATTAGTGTGAGGGGAATGAGGAGTTTTTTCATTGCAATAGAACTTTTTGGTAGTGTGAAACAAGTAATGCTCAAGCAAAATAAATCATAGCGCAAGCATCTGCTGGGCGGCACTCCGCTTGTGCCGAACTATCCATAAAGTAGTATTACCTCATCATACTACCGAACTTTTTTAACCATCAGCAAGGTCTATCGACCATTTCCGAGGTTTTATGAAATTATTTCATTCATTCTCCAACTTCCTCAACCAAGCTTCTTCCTGCTTTCTCATTTCCGTAGCTTCGGTTTCGGTTTTGTCTTTGAAACCAAGCAAATGAAGCAAACCATGAATCAGAACTCGATGAAGTTCCTGCTCAAAACTGACTCCAAATTCCTTCGCATTTTCCTTCACTCTATCCACACTTACAAAAATATCACTCTCAACTTCCTCCTCCGTTTCCGAATTGTCGAAAGTGATAATATCGGTGTAAGTATCGTGATTGAGATATTCTACATTGATTTTGTGCAAATATTCATCGGAACAGAAAACATAGCTAATTTCCACTAACTGCTTTTCGTACTCTTCAATTGCCGACCCCAGCCAACTAGAAATTTTTTCTTGGTTGGAGAGTTCAAAATCTATTTCTTCTGAGAAAAAGGAAATCATTGTTTCAGTTTTTTGGATTTCAATTGTCGCAAAGGAAAGGAAAAGAACTAAAACACAAGATTCTAGAGGTTAGATTTTGAGGAAATCTTTTTGAAACTACGAAATCCAAATAGTTCGGTTTGCCTCTGGATAGATTGAGACTTGCTAAGTCTGAGCAAGCTAGTGCATTGAGTTCTAAGTTTGTGTCTGTATTTTTTGGAATATTGTTTTCTTCTACAAAGCAAAATTTGCAGGCATAGCCATAGCTACGGCTAAGAA
>JBLIFI010000501.1:0-3794 GCA_047633715.1 Flammeovirgaceae bacterium | reverse complement strand
AAATTCACTACGCAACCTTATGTAGAGAATGGCGAATTCAAACTGATTGGCGAAGTCCCAACTCCTTGGCCTTGCTTTGCCATTATGGTACGAGATGAATACATAAAAAATAGAGGTGGAATATTAGAACCTCTTTTTGAAGCAATTAACAAATCTTCTAGCTTGTTGAGCGAACACTCCAATAGAGCGGAAATTATTGCCAAACACGCCAACCTCAAACCCGAGAGTGTGGAGACTTGGCTTCAATCCACTCATTGGTCAACCTCCAACCAAATGGATATGAACATTATTGATAAAGTAATTAAACGACTCCAGAAAAATGCAATTTTAAACCAAGATAAAACTTACTCTACGGAAGATGTTATTTTTCAACTAAAGGAGGATTGAGCAAACTCTTGGGATAAATAATCTAAACCTGTTCTGAAATCACAGGCATGTCCTTCATTTACATTTGTTACAAAGGAATAGTTAAAAAGCAGATTCTGAACAACAAAAAGCACTTGGAAAAGTTATATTTGTACATAATTGCTATTTTTTTTGAGTGCTAGTATGAGTTCAGGATTAGTCTTGGTAAAAGAGATTAAATAAATGACTCCATAATGACGTAGTTAGTTTTCTTGTCAAGATTGCGTAAAAAATCGGACTGCCGAACCATCATCATAATGTATTTATGGTTAATTTTTTAGGTGATTTTGACGAGTAAAATAACAAGTCAAATGGGGTTAGTTATTTATAATATTTTACTCACTAGCAAATAAACCATACAACAACGATTCTTCTTAATGAAGTCAATTTCAGTCTTTATTTTTGTTTTTCTATTCCTCACCAATAGTTCTTTTGGGCAAATGCTCCGAAGGGACAGATATACTAGCGTGAGCTTCGGGCTAAATGGAATGACCTATGTGGGCGAACTCTCCTCTCCTAGTGGCGAATTGAACGATTATTCCAAAATTACAAAATTAGGTTTGAGTTTGGGGCTTTCCAAGCGTTTCACACCTCGGCTCACATTTGAAACATCTTTTACTTTCGGACGACTTTTTGGAGATGACAACTTGGTTTCTAACCCAAACTCTGCCCAAGAAGTTGGTGCTTATGCAAGAAATCTACATTTCCGAAACGATATTTTTGAACTTTCCACTACGCTAAAGCTTGATTTATTCAAACAGGTTGGGCATTACGCTTTCCGCCAGCAAGTTCGCCCATTTTTATTTGGTGGAGTGGGCTTCCTTACTAATAATCCGCAAGCGAAAACACCTATTGCCCAAGGAAATAATTGGGTAAATTTAAGAGACTTAGGAACAGAAGGGCAAAATATTGGCTTGGCAGACAAATACGCAAAAATTCAATTGGCTGGAATTTTAGGTTTCGGAGCTAATTTCAAAATTTCTGAGCGGTTAGATTTAGGTTTACAGTTTGG
Source organism: Flammeovirgaceae bacterium (assembly GCA_047633715.1). Taxonomy (GTDB): domain Bacteria; phylum Bacteroidota; class Bacteroidia; order Cytophagales; family Flammeovirgaceae; genus JBLIFI01. The sequence goes on along the minus strand of JBLIFI010000501.1, from coordinate 2,377 downwards.
TTACAGGCAAACTACCACAGATTATTTAGATGATGTGGGCGGGAAATATGTTGACTTGGGCTTGTTTGAGCAAAACTCACTCGCCCAACTCCTTTCAGACAGAAGTTTGGAGGGAATAGCTGCGAATACTGGAAATATAAGAAACATAGAATCCATGAATTTGCCAACTGATAGCTATGTGGGAGCAGATGGAAATACTTACGAAACCTTGAACGGCTACACACCAAATAATCAATCGGCAAATCAAAGCATTTTAACCAGAGGTAGTGCAACTGCTAAAGATGGTTATTGGGTTACAGGTTTTCGATTGAGGTGGATTCTTTCCAACCATAAAAAAGAGGCCGAACTTTCTAGAATCCACCAAGTTCACCAAGTTCCAACCGTCAGCGAAGAAGTAATTTCTGATGACTTCCTTAGGCATAGAGACCGCTACAAGGTAAGCCCACTTTTTATAAACACTCAGTATTCTGAAATTCCTACAGGGTTTTATAAAGAAGGGATTCTGATTGATTCTGACAGAAAAGACCGCCAAAACAAACACGGAAGAGATAAAGGAAATTTCTACAATATCTATTATGCACCTTTTGCAGACATGTCTCGTGCGGAAATCATTGCTCCAATCAAATTCCCTGACCCCGCTTTTAAGAAATACAATAGAGTAAGCGCCATCAAACTACCACAACAAAACAAAGTAGTTTTGGCTATGTTTGAAGATTTGGCGAGCTCAAAATCCAACCCGCACCATGAGTTGTTTGAGGCGACTATTTCTGGAGAGAATACTTGGACGAACCTGCAATCGTTCCCTTTTGAATCGGGACTTTTTTCTTATTCGCACCCTACAATTAGTGCTGATGAATTGACTATGTATTTAGTCTCTGACCAGCCTAGTGGCTTGGGTGGAACTGATATTTATGTCTCTCATTACAAAAATGAAAGTTGGACAAAGCCCCAAAATGTCGGAGCTCCAATCAACACTTCTAAAAATGAAGTTTACCCATTCCTACATGCTGACAAAACTTTGTACTTTGCGTCTGACGGGCATAATGGATTGGGCGGATTAGATATTTTTGAGGTAATTCATGCGGAAGAACAAGTAGTAGAAATTGTAAACTTGGGTGCACCAATCAACTCCAAGCAAGATGATTTCTCTCTTATTTTAAGTGAAAATAAACGTGCTGGTTACTTTGCCTCAAACAGAATTGGCGGAGTAGGGAGTAATGATATTTATGTACTCAGAGTAAAAGCCCTGAGTACTAACATGTTACTCACACAAGATAATGAATTACAAATAGCTCATCAGGTTAAAATAAGTGGAACTGTGCGAGATAGCATCTCCAACCTTCCAATCCCAAAAGCTTATGTCAGACTCAACAATATGATTACAGACAAGCTAACAGTATATCGGACAAATGAAAAAGGGAATTTTTCATTTTCAGTTTCCACCTCCGAGAAATATGAAATTGCCTGTAGTGCATTAGGGTACAAGTCTATGAGAATGAGAGAGATACAAACAATCAACCAAAACTACGATGTAAAAGAAGTAGAACTAGCATTCGAGCTATTTCCTAGTCATTTCAAACCAACCCTTGAGGGAAGAGTCATTAGGGAAAATAATAAACTCCCAATCTACAATGCACAAATCAGGCTATTAAACTTGAATACCCAAGAAGAAGCAGTTGTTACTACGGGCTTGAAGGGAAATTACATTATGAAATTTACATACGGAGCTGATTATAAGGCTACTATAATTGCCGAGGGTTTCGAGCCACAAGTCTATGAGTTCAATTCGAGTACAGTAAACTATGCTGAAATTACCAAAAAGGTTTTCAGATTGATTGCCAAATAGCATATACATTTTCAAAAGCTGGAATCTTCTGAAGGCAAGAATTTTGAATCAATCCAACTCACTCTACTTTAAACGGAATCGGCTTTAAATCCTTCTTCAGATACAGTGGATGGCGTGGAATTTCGTCTTTCGACAAAGCCAAATAATGCAGTTTCTCAAACAGAGAGAAGACCCATTCCGTATTGTTTGATTTGGTTACCCCAAAAACTCCCCAAGCACAAATTATCAATTCAGACTCTTTTCCCATCTCCCGCAAATGTCTTATGTTTTCTTCTCCTTTAAGGTATCCTGCCTTTTTCAACTCTTTTGGGTAAGCAGTTCGGTAAGCATATAAGTTACCAACATACAAACCACCATAACCCCAACTCTTGGCAAAATTGATACATCTCTTCACGGTTGGATTGTTCTTTTCAGATTCAGCAAGACTCGGGTTGAGCATGATGAAAAGCACTTTTGGTTTGCTTTCATCCCAAATATGCCAAAGTTGATAGCGGTATTTCTTGCAGTTGGAGATAGTTGCTCCAGAAATAG
>JBLIFI010000500.1:0-3804 GCA_047633715.1 Flammeovirgaceae bacterium | reverse complement strand
CCCGACCTCGACCAAATCATTGCCGATGTGCGCTCAGGAAAAATTCAGGGCGATAAAATAAATTTGAATGTTCCTGCCGATAAGATAAAGAAGAAAGAGCCTGTTCAGGAAATTGAGGAAACTAAAGTAACAAAACCTTCTACCAATGAATATTTGAAAGTTATGAAAGAGGTTTTTACTTCAAAAGAGACTTTTAGTGAGTTTCTGGGCTTTGTGAAGGGGAAGTTTAAGAAATAGACTATCACCCTATTATCTAATAATCACATGAAGAAAGTTATATACTTGGCTGTTCTATTTTTGTTTAGTTGTAGTTCTTCTGAGACATACAAATTTTATAGAACTGACAACGGGTTAAATTATCCATCAAATAAATTCACTATCATATTATTTGAGGAAACGAAAGGTGTTTTTATTAATGAAGATGTAGAAGGAAAATACCAAGAATTTAGTTTTTTAATGAGTGGAAATCTTATAGTGATACAAGATGTTTCATTTATAGATAAAGAATATATATTTCTTAGCAAGGGAGACACAATTGTTTCTTTCAGAAATAAATTACGTTTTATGTATCAAGGAAAAGAAAAATCCCTTCTTAGTTTCAGAAGAGAAAAATAAAAAAAGGCGTAAAGATGAATTCATCTTTACGCCTTTTTTTATTTTTCTTCCCTCTTAAAGTCTTATACAAAAACCTTCGCTCCCATCAGTTCATAAACTGCTTTTTTGATTCCATCGTGGTCGAATTGGCAATCTCTTTGTAAGTTCTCTATTCTTCAATCTCATCTAATATTTCTTTTATCTCGGAATCTGAAATAGTAGAGGCATCGGATTTATCATAAATTGAGAGCAGGTAAACAGTTTCTTCTATGACTTTTACGTGTGTAATAATTCTCGCACCTCCACTTTTACCTTTGCCCTTTGAAGTAATTGCCATTCTGATTTTATAACAATCATTTCCTAGAGACGCACCTATTTCAGAAGGGTTCTCTAATAACATGTCTCTTAGTTTTGATAAATCGGACTTTATTGATAAATGCTTTTTTGCAAGCTTTTTTAAATCCTTTGCAAAGCGGCTAGAAATTCTGATTTCATAACTCATTTAACAATTCATCTAAAGTTTGCATGTCCTTTTTGGTTTCTGAATTTTTCAGTTCGTTCACTGATTCTTTCAACCCAAGCAAAAAATTAGATTTAGCGAGAATTTTATTATCAACTATGTCTCCACTTAGTGTAGGAATATGATTCAATGAATCAAAAACATAATCAGGTCTTTCTTGCAAAGTATTAGTCTGAACCGAAGTAGTAAGAATGCTACTTTCAACATTCTCAAACTGATTGTTTATATGGATTTTACTTACTAGTGATGTAGCCACTAGTAAACTTCCAATCATATAATTACTAGTTTTATGGTTATTCATCATACTTTGGATTTAAAGTTTTTAAGAAATCAGGTTTCAGCAACTCAAAAAAGAGTGTCTTTTCAATTTCATGAGCTTTTTCAACATTCTGTTTCCAATTTTCCGCAAAATTAGTAGGATTCTTTAATACGCATGATATATCTATTAAAGACCCTTTTAATGTAGATTCATTTTTGTGAAAATTTACATTATTTGCAATTTGCAATACTTTCGTAAACTCTTCTTCAACTTTTTCTGTCCTGATTACAAGGTTATCGGATTCATACGGATTTTCACCTAAGTTTACAGACAAGATAATTTTATCAAAGATATTCAAATTAAAAAAGTTTAAATACCTAATCGTTAAACTATCTACACCACTAATTACCTTAGTACTAAGAATTTTTTCATAAAAGTCAAATATTTTTCCAGAAAAGGAATTCCAACCTTTATACTCATTTGAAACATGCAAAGAAATTACATCATACCCTACCTGTGCACTATAGTCTTTTGAGGTTAATTTGTACAAAGGTTTGTACTTGAAATTAGGGTCGTTTTTCAAAATGTCAGATGGAATATTGCTAATAGGCAATTTCTCCACTTGACTATCAAATAAATCTTTAACCTCTTTATATATAATTCCAAATATAGCTTCCTGTGGGAGGTCAGATTTAAATCTAATCTCTAAAGTAGCCTCAATGATTGAATCTGATATGGATGTAGGTAACTCTGACATCATTATTTTATAAATATATTATTTTACTGCAAATAAGGTCAATCAATTATCTAAAATCAAATTTCCTTACACAAAAACCTTCGCTCCCATCAATTCATAAACTGCTTTTTTGATTCCATCGTGGTCAAATTGGCAATCTCTTTGGAGTTCGAGTTGCGTGCCGTGTTCAATGAATTTATCTGGAATTCCGAGCCGTTTCACTTGAGCCATGTAATTATGCTCTGACATGAATTCCAATACCGCACTTCCGAAACCACCTTGTATGCAACCATCTTCTACGGTGATTACCTTATCGAATTTAGCGAATATTTCGTGTAGCATGGCTTCGTCCAATGGTTTGACGAAACGCATATCGTAATGGGCAGGATTTAAGCCTTGTTTATTCAAATCTGACTGAATATCAACCACATAGTTTCCTATATGTCCGATTGTAAGAATGGCAATAGCTGAACCATCAGCTATCTTTCTGCCTGTTCCAATCTCTATTTCTTTCATTTCCGTTCTCCAATCTGGCATAACTCCTTGCCCTCTTGGGTAGCGAATCGTAAATGGTTTCACGCCTTCTCTTGGAAGCTGCGAAGTGTACATTAGGTCTCTGAGTTCCGCTTCATTCATTGGAGCGGCAACAATCATATTCGGAATGCAACGCATATAAGCCAAATCGAATGCGCCATGATGAGTTGCGCCATCAGCTCCTGCGAAACCTGCTCTATCCAAACAGAAAACCACTTGTAAATTCTGAATACACACATCGTGAATGACTTGGTCATAAGCACGTTGCATGAAAGTAGAATAAATATTACAAAAAGGAATCATTCCTTCTGTAGCCATTCCTGCGGAAACCGTAACTGCATGTTGCTCGGCAATTCCCACATCGAACGCTCGTTCAGGAATTTCTCGCATCATGATATTCATGGAAGAACCACTTGGCATGGCTGGAGTAACTCCAACAATGTTTTTGTTCATTTTTGCCAACTCCACAATGGTTTCTCCAAAAACTTGCTGGTATTTTGGGGCTTGTGGAGCGTTATGAACTACCTTCTTTATTTCTCCCGTGATTTTATCGAATTTCCCTGGCGCATGCCATTTGGTTTGGTCAGCTTCTGCCAAGGCAAACCCCTTTCCCTTCGTAGTAATGCAATGAAGCAATTTTGGGCCAGGAATATTTTTCAAATCATTCAACACACTTGTCATGTGGTTGATGTCATGTCCGTCAACTGGGCCGAAATATCTAAGGTTTAGAGCCTCGAACAAATTACTTTGCTTCAATAAAACTCCTTTTACTGCATTCTCCAACTTCTGAACCATTCCACGGGCTTTTGGAGCAACGCTGTTGACTTTCCCAAGTGCATGCCAAACCTCATCCTTCATTTTATTGTAGAACTGAGAACCTGTAATGTCTGTCAAATAATCTTTCAATGCACCCACATTCGGGTCAATTGACATGCAATTGTCATTCAGGATAATGATGAGATTCGTGTCAGAAACTCCTGCATGATTCATTCCCTCAAATGCCAAACCACCTGTCATGGCACCATCTCCAATAATGGCGATGTGTTGTTTTTCAGTATCTCCTTTTATTTTGGAAGCCAACGCCATTCCCAAAGCTGCGGAAATGGAAGTAGATGAATGTCCTACTCCAAATGTATCGTATTTACTTTCAGCTCGGTTTGG
>JBLIFI010000499.1:0-3819 GCA_047633715.1 Flammeovirgaceae bacterium | reverse complement strand
GAAAATCTACTCCGAACTGCACTCTCACTTTTGGGTGTTACAGTCGGGATTTTCTCAATCATTGCCGTTTTAACTGCAGTAGATGGTTTGGATAGAAGTATCAAAAAAAGCCTCTCATTTTTGGGCGAGAAAGTAATCTATGTAGACAAATGGCCTTGGAGTTTTGGCGCAAGTTACCCGTGGTGGAAATACTACCAACGTCCTTACCCAACTCCAGACGAATTTGAATATTTGAAAGAAAACCTAGATAATATGTCTGCCATTTCCATGATGGACGTGAAAGGTGGTTTGACTTTCAAATACAAAAACAACACGGTAGGTAGTGCAACCTCTCTAGGAATTACGCATGACCACAATCAAATTTCCGATATTGAAATTGCCCAAGGAAGGTATTTTTCTGCCATGGAATCGGAAGTGGGAAGAAATGTGATTTTGATTGGAGATGAACTGGCAAAAGAACTTTTCGGAGAAGGTGTTTACCCAATTGACAAGGAAATAAAAATAAAAGGAATCAAGTTTCGGGTAGTCGGCTTGTTAGCGAAGCAAGGCGAAAACCTGTTGGGTGCGCCAAGCAACGACAATGTGGTAATGATGCCTTACATCTGCTTAGCAAAGTTATTTGCTTCCTCTAGACGTGGCCTTTCTCCCACAATCAACGTGAAAGGCTATGAAGAAGATAAGGGGTTGGAGGAATTGGAAGGGGAAGTCACAGGCTTGATGCGTAGATACAGAGGAATCCGTCCTAAAGAAGATGACACTTTTGCACTCAATCGCCCAGAACTCTTCTCTACATTAATGGATGGAATCATTGGCGGATTGAACATCGCAGGCTTCCTGATTGGCGGTTTGGCAACTTTGGTAGGAGGTTTTGGAATTGCTAATATCATGTTTGTTTCTGTGAAGGAAAGAACCAATTTAATTGGAATTCAAAAGTCACTAGGCGCAAAGAATTACTTCATTTTGTTGCAGTTCCTGTTGGAGTCAGTATTTCTCAGTTTGTTCGGAGGTTTGTTTGGCCTAATGCTAGTTTCATTGCTTGGATTTATTGAATTGGGTGCTTTTGAGTTGAAACTTGGTACAGGGAACATAATTACGGGAGTTATTATTTCCTCAGTAATTGGCATTTTCTCAGGGATTGTTCCCGCCATCTCTGCTTCCAGAATGGATCCTGTGGAGGCGATAAGGACAAATTGATGGAGAGAAATACGACCATTCTTCATTTCTTAAAAAATGAGTGTGGATTTTGCTCCAAAACGCTTGCAATACAAACTAAAATGATTACTTTTGCAATCCTAAATCGGGTAAACTGTGTTTGGTTTCTGCGAGTTAGATAATTTCGATTTTAAACAAGAATATAATAATATACTATAATGGCAAATCATAAGTCAGCAAAGAAAAGAGTAAGACAGGATGGAGTGAAGAAGTTGAGAAACAAATACCAAGTTAAATCAACTAGAACATTCATCAAAAAATTGAGAGAAACTGAAACTCACGAAGAGGCAACAACTCTTTTTCAGAAAGTTTCTTCTATGCTTGATAGATTGGCGAAGAAAAATATTATCCATAAAAACAAAGCAGCCAACAACAAGTCTAAGTTGGCAAAACACGTGAATAGCTTGAAAGCTGCCTAATTCACATTAGCTTCGTTTTAATCGGAAACAAAAACCCTTCTAATTATTTAGAAGGGTTTTTTGTCGTGGGCTGTTTTTTTTGAAAATTGATTTAAACTTTTGTACTATGCTAAAGATTAAATTCTATTGACTTAGCTACTTTTATAATATCTTGCATTAGGTTTTTTCTCGAAATCTAGCCTTTTTTATATGTCTTTAATTTTTGATAAAATATACCATGAATATACTAATTGATAAGGTAAAAATCATGAATTTCAGAGCATTGAGAAATGTAGAGGTTCATCTTTCTAAGATGATTTTACTTGTAGGTGCAAATAATGCAGGAAAGACATCATTTTTAAGAGCATTGAATTCTACCTTAGGTGGTGGGGCTGTAAATAAAGATGACCTTTTTGTGGATAAAGATGGAGTATCACCAAGTAACGAAATCATTATTGATGTAAGAATTATTCCTACAGATGAATCAGGAGAACGACAAAATGAGTTTGAAACTAGTTGGTTGAGTGTTTTCGGGGAGCAAATACAGAGTGAAAATGGGAATCAGGATTTCTTTGCATTTCGTACGAAATACTCTTTTGATAATCAGAAAGATATACCTAAAAAAGAGATGTTTTTTATTTCACAATGGGGTATAGACCCTGTTGAAGGTGATAAATTAACATCTAAGTTCTTTGAAAATATCATTCTCTATTTTATGGATGCTCAGAGGGATTTACAGTTAGACTTAAAGTCTAGGGCTTCTTACTTCAGTAAACTTGCCACTCAAATAGAATATAACTCTACGGATTTGGAGGATATTGAGGAAAAAATTCAAACATTAAATGAAAAAGCAGTATCAAGTTCTTTGGTACTCAAACATTTGAAAACTGAACTCAAGAACCTAAACGATACCACTCAAACTACAGGAAATGGTGTGGAAATCAATCCTTTTCCGAAAAGAGTGAGGGATTTACACAAAGGAATGAAAGTGAATTTCCAAGATAATGGCTCTGACACCTTTGGCTTAGAATACCATGGTATGGGCACTAGAAGTTGGGCATCTATATTAAGCTTTCAGGCATTTATTGGTTGGGAGTCCGAATTAGCAGAAGAGAAATACAATCCTTATTATCCTGTTTTGGCATTAGAAGAACCAGAAGCACATTTACATCCTAATGCGCAACGTACTTTATATTTACAGTTGTCAAAAATCACAGGACAAAAAATCATTAGTACTCATTCTCCATATATTACTGGGCAAGCTCAATTAGAAGAAGTTAGGCATTTTTACAAAGCAGTAGATGAGGTAGAAGTAAGCCAAATAGATTTATCAAGTTTAGGCTCTAAAGAACTCAACAGCATTCGTTTGGGTATTTATGCAAGTAGAGGAGATGTTTTTTTTAGCAAAAAAATAGTGCTATTTGAAGGGGAAACAGAAGAATTTTCGTTGCCTCTTTTTGCGGAAAAACATTTTGGTACTTCCCCATCAGCTTTGAATATTGATTTCATAAAAGCAGGGAATAATTATCATCTATTGCATCTGGTGAAGTTTCTTAAGACAAGCTGGTTTATCTTTTCAGATTATGACAATCCCACAGTTGAGGCTAACTTACAATCAGTTTTAAATAAATGTGGCTTTGGTAATGACCCAAATTCCTTAGACAATGTATTCACTTTAGGAAATGATTTTGAGACTTATCTGTATGATGATGGTTATGAGGCTGAGTTAAAAAGTACTTTAAAAGAAATTAAAGAGCCCGTTTATCATAATGAGCCACATAGAATAGCTAAAGAAGCAGAAGTTGCTCAAGAAAATCAACGTATAGAAGATTTAAGCAGAGACTCTTTTCTCTCAGAACTTAAAGACTTTAAAACCAAGGCATCTTTTATATACACCAGAAAAATATTAGAGCGTACTGATGGGACGCATATTCCCACTAAAGTCAAACAGCTTTTTGAGACTATCTCTAGATAATTATGAAACAACCACTATCACAAGAGCAAGAAGAGATTGTTTACCACAATGATGGGGAAGGGGCATGTCTTGTTGAAGCATCTGCTGGAAGTGGAAAAACGAGAGTGCTTACGGAAAGAGTAAGGTATTTATTAACAGAGAAAAAGGATAAATATTTCTCTGTTTTATGCTTGACTTTTACCAATAGAGCGGCTGATGAAATGAAAGAGCGCCTCAAAGATGTGTCAAAAATTA
>JBLIFI010000498.1:0-3820 GCA_047633715.1 Flammeovirgaceae bacterium | reverse complement strand
TCCAACAGGACTTTGGGAAATGGGAACTTACTGGCATTTGGCAACTCGCCCGCAGGAATTAGCTGTATTGCATGATGAAAAACTAAAGGAAGCTGCGCCTCTCATTGACGAGAAATTGAATAATTGTGCCTACAAAACATTCGTTCATGGAGATGCCAAGTTGGCAAATTTCTGTTTCGCCCAAAATGGAGCAGTTGCTGGGGTCGATTTCCAATATGTTGGCGGAGGTTGCGGTATGAAAGATGTGGCATACTTCATCGGAAGTTGCCTGAACGAAAAGGACTGCGAACGTTTGGAAGCCCAAATCCTAGATTTCTATTTCGACTGTCTCCAAAATGAACTCAAAGAGCAAAACGAAGCATTAGAAAGTGAATGGCGTTCTTTATACCGAGTCGCTTGGGCAGATTTCCACCGCTTTTTGAAGGGTTGGAGTCCAAGCCATTGGAAAATTAATAGCTATAGCGAACGCATCACAGCAGAAGTAATCAATAATCTCTGAAAATGGACTTTTTACAACTGAGCAACATAGCAATCGAAGCAGCCATTTCCGCAGGAAAAATCATTCAAAAATATATGGATGAAGATATTGTGGTGGAGAAAAAAGTGGGAGGCACAAGCTATGCTTCGCAAGTGGTGACGGAAGTGGACAAAGCCTGCGAAAAAATAATTCTCTCTCATTTACTTCCCACTTGCAAAGAGTTTGACATTGCCATTCTATCCGAAGAGACTGAAGATGATGGAAGTCGGTTTGAAAAGGAGTTTTTCTGGTGTGTTGACCCAATGGATGGAACGCTGGCTTTTATCAATAAACGAGCGGGTTTTTCCGTGTCAATTGCTTTGGTTGCAAAAAACGGAATACCACACATCGGAGTAATTTTCGACCCAAGTACTGAAACGTTGTACAGCGCTGTCAAAGGAAACGGAGCTTATAGAAATGGACAAGCTTGGGAAATCAAGCAGACAAATAAACATCTTACCTATGTGACAGACCAAAAGTTAAAGGACACGCCTCGTATAACTGAAATAGAAAGTTTACTCTGTGAATATACAGAGGAATTAGGTTTGAATGGAATGAGAGAAATTGACGGAGCAGGTTCTGTACTGAATGCGATTTATGTGTTGGAAAATGGACCGTCATGCATGTTGAAGTTCCCGAAAAAGGAAAATGGAGGCGGGAGTACCTGGGATTTTGCCGCCACAGCTTGTATTTACCAAGAACTAAACTTACCTGCCACAAATTTTGAAGGAGGGAAATTAGATTTGAACAGAGAAAATGATACTTTTATGAATCATGAAGGCGTGTTCTATGCTAATTTGAATTAACTCATGTTACGCAAAAATGAGTCAATAAGCCTTATTTTTTATGGTTTTGGGTTATGGAAGATACCTTAGGAACGGAAATTAAATAAGATGCTACTTTCTCTTGTTTCTTTTTGGGCTATTCTTCGTTAAAAAAGTTTGCCGTAGCGGTGCTATGCCAAACTTTTTTGCCTAAACTAGCCTCAAAAATAAACTGCGACAAAACACGCATTTATTTATTCCCCGTTCCTTAGATTTATATACTGATTACTTGCTTTCAAATTTTGGCCAGACATCCGCCACAGATCTGTCTCGAAATCACCAACACGAACGCTCAGGACGTAATGCAATCATGTTTTTGCTTCTATCATGGCTTAGTGAAAGAAATTAAATAAAGTACCCCAGTTGGTTTGTTCTTTTGCCTGCTAAAATCACCTAAAAATTTAACCGTAATTACATTATGATGATGGTTCGGCAGTCCGATTTTTTATGCAATCTTGGCAAACAAAATAACTAGGCCTTTATGGCGCATTTTATTTAAACTCATTCACTTATGTTAAACTTGAAAAGCTAAAACTCTCGAATAAATTAAACCACTTTGCCATGAAAGCAAAAATTGACCTCGCTGCAAATAGGGCCGCATTCAATGAACTTAAAGTACCACAGGAAAACAAATGGCTGCGTAACATGAGTAATATGTTCTTTTGTCAGGCTGGTTTTTGAATCTGAATCTAAGATTTGGAGGGATTTTAAACCTGAAATCTACTTTATGGAATAATTTGTTCCCGCGCCTTTTCCATGCTTCAGAATAAGCGCTTTTTCAATTAAATTAGTTAGTAATCTTTTTAGTGTTGGCTTTGAAATATTCAATTTCTTTACAATCTCTCCAGACTTACTTCCTGCATTGTTGCCAATGAATGTAAGAACTTCTTTCTCTTTTGGAGATAGATTGGCTTCTAAACCAATACTGTCTAATTTATTTTGGAGTTTACTTTGAAGGTTAATCAATGATTGGAGGAAAAAATCAATCCAGTTGGTAATATCTTCGTTCGGTCTTTGAGCTTGGCAATTTCGCAGTACTTGGTAGTATGTTTTCTTGTTGCTTTCTATTTCGTGTTCAAAACTGACATATTCTATCCATTTATAGCCTGATTTTAGCAAAAGTAAAGTAGTTAAGAGTCGGCTTAATCTCCCATTTCCATCTTGGAACGGATGAACACTTAGGAAATCATAAGCGAAGGTCGCGCATGAAATGAGCGGATGAACCTCCTTCTCATTTCCATACCATTCAATTAGGGATTTCATGGCAGTTTCGGTTGGAAGTCCCGCTTCGGAAGTTTTGAAAATTACTTGTTTCGTGCCGTCAGGAAAAGTTGCCTGAACTGAATTGGTGTGCTGTTTATAGTTGCCTTTATGCCAATGGTCTTTTATGCTAAATTTTAACAGCAAATTATGTAGGTTTTTGATGTTGCTCTCCTTGATTTCGATGTCTGCAAAAGAATCGCTAATTGAATCGAGTACGTTAAAATAGCCAACAACTTCTTGGGAATCCCTATCTTCGATTTTACTGATGTCTATTTCGTTAAGAAGAGTTCCAACCTCATAATCTGTCAGCTTTGAACCTTCTATTCTGGTCGATGCACCAACGCTTTGAATGGTGGCGATTGACTTTAGCTGTTTCAAACTTCTTCCTTCTATCTTTTCTATTGACGACCATGAAGCATCGAATCTGTCTATTTTGCTGATTGCCCAAAGTACCTTCCAATTTAGGCTTAAGCTGAGATTGTAAACAGTTTCTTTCATATTGGAAAGATAAAGAAATTAAGTTTTTTGAGCCAATTTGAGCCAATTATTTCAATTTTTGAGCCAATTATTTTTCATTTTATCTCTTGTTAAACACAAAATAGCCTAGTGCATTGAATCCTAAGTTCCTTTCAGTATTTTTTGGAATATTGTTTTCTTCTGCAAAGCAAAATTTGCAGGCATAGCCATAGCTACGGCTAAGAATTTTAATGCAGTAGAAGTAAACAAGAAGCAGAAAATACGAATGCGAACTTAGGAGTTGATGCACTAGTTTCTGCATTTTCAGAGGAATGGGGAGAATAAAATGAGACCAACTTAATTGTCGTGCCAGCGAATAATAACTTGCTCGAACTCTTTTCGGGTTAAGTTCTGATTCTTTCCTAAAACCCCATTCACTTCCCCCAACTGCAATACGGATTTGCCAACAAAGATGAATTATAATACTTACTATCTGTAGAAACCTCTTCTCCAACCCAGCTTGGGATATCGATAGATTCTTCTTCGGATGTTAACTCGATTTCCGCTACAATTAGACCTTTATTTTCGCCTTCGAAAACGTCTATCTCCCAAGTATTAGTATGATGAGATAGCGGGAAGCGGGTTTTCTCGATAATGGGCTTTTCGCATAATTCAAGTAAGTTTTGAGCATCGGCTAGCGGAATTTCGTACTCGAATTCTTTTCGGGTTAAATTCTGATTCTTTCCTTTTATGGTAAGGA
>JBLIFI010000497.1:0-3831 GCA_047633715.1 Flammeovirgaceae bacterium | reverse complement strand
CAGAAGCCGAAAGAGGCAACTCCCCATTATGGAAATCTGGATGAGATATTCTTCCCACATGCCAAAGCTGAATGAATATTTTCCCGCCCGCTTCATGAACCGCTTTTGTTACCATTTTCCAACCTTCCACTTGTTCCTTCGAGTGAATTCCCGCAGTATTTACATAACCCACAGCTCTTGTTGATACCTGAGAACCTTCGGTGATAATCAATCCAGCCGAAGCTCTTTGTGAATAATAGATATCGTGCAATCCTTTTTCTGGCACGCTTCCTTCGTTGGTGGCTCTACTTCTTGTCAGCGGAGCCATGAACATTCTGTTTTTCAATTCCAATCCGTTCATATTGATTGGGCGTAACAATGCTTGCTTATTCATATTATATGGTTTTCTTATTCTTGGATTTCTATAATTGTTTATACAATAGTTAGAAACAGATAAGTCATTGATTGGTTCGGCTTTGAGGAAATTATATGGAAATAGGCAGATAGTAATTATCTATAATAGGGCTTTTTCATAAAAGAACATCCTCCTTTTGGCGTGTCTCACACCAAAAGGAGGATGTTAAAGAAAGACATAACATTGGTCTAATTAGTCAATTCCAATTCTATCATAATTAGATGGCTTACATTTATCCCTCTCTTTACTTCAGGCTCTATTCTATTCCACTTCCCTTTTTCAAATCGCCAACCCAATTCATACTCGTTGGAGAAATCCATTGCGAAATTAGGTGTGTACATGTCAACTACTTTTGTAGTATCTGGGTTTGTGTATTCTAAACGAGCCGTGTAGCTATTTTTATCTAATATAAGCCACTCAACACCTATAAAAAATCCGTTTTTTGGAACTGAGATATAAAGTTCTGAAAGGTCAATTTCTGTGATTTTTTCTCCACTTTCTGCTGTTCCTATTATATTTTCATTAGTTAAGTACTCAGACGGAAGACTATCTTCCCCTACTGTATAAAGTCTGATGTTGAATTCTGAATCTCCCCTATTGTTTGAAGTGAAAAAAGAAATCTTTTTTATAAATGGTGTTTTAGAAAAGCTGTCTTGATAGGGGAAATATCTAGCGATAATCCAAGGCTGACCTTTACAGCCATAAAAAGCTTTGACTCCTTTTGCCTTTACATTCCCAATTTTCGTTTTTTTCTTTCTTTCTCGTTTGCCCTCTACTAAAACCTCTTGTAGTAAAGTGGATTTTGCTGACATCAGTATTGTGTGTTTTTCGTTCCTAGAAACTAATGCAATACGTTGGTTTGAATAACCAACAGCAGAGAATATTACCATTTTTTTACCTGTTGTTGGTTGGAGTAGAAATTCTCCATTCCTCTTTGATGATGTTCCTATATTTTCATTTTCTATCCAAATATTTACGTAGGGAATAGGTTCATTGGTAATACTGTCTATGACTATACCTCTAATTTGTCCAAAAACTGTAAGTGATAACAATAGGAATAATGAGCTAAAGAAGGTTCTTTTCATTTTAATTGAGTTAAATAATCGCTAATAATTTAGTGAAAGTCGCAATACAAAAAACAAACCGTTTTTTTGTATTACGACCTTTTCCAATCATTAAGCAATTTTAGATTAACTTTAAGTCCTATAAATCAGTTACTTTTGGATAGTGAATAAATACTATTCATTGTGGAGAATCATGCTTTTGGGCATTGATTTTGAACAAGATTGTAAAATATTTGATAGTAAAACGTATTTAAACTTCAATAAAACCTACACAAATGAAAAAGACACTCATCATTTTTATGCTTTCTTTCTTGAGCTTGAACGTATTCGCTCAGAAAGAGGAATTTATTTTTTTCAATGATACTTACGAATCACTCCAGACTCGTGCTGTGAACTCCAACAAACCTTATTTTGTCTATTTCTACGCCAATTGGTGTATGGATTGCAAGAAAATGAATGAGGAGACTTTCACAAACAAATATTTCATCAAATATGCGGAAGCCAATTATTTGGGAATGCGAGTGGATGGCGAATCGCTGATTACCGATGGAAGAATGCTTTCTAAGAAGTATAATGTGCTGTATTACCCAACCGTAATTATTTTCTCGCCTCACGGAAAGGAATTGAAACGAATGATTGGAAATCAGACTCCTTCAGAATTGATTAAGCAGTTGGGGATTTATTCCAAAAATCAAGAGAAACCGACTCAAGCCGAAATTGATGCGTTGAATCAGCCAAAATACGAGGCAGAAGAGGGCGAATTTTTATTCAAAGTATCAGCAAAATCTATTCCTCAAGATGGTTTTGGCGTGCAAATTGGCGTTTTCAGCAACTACCGAAATACTTTTATCAAATTGTTGGAGTTAGAAGAAGAATATTATCATCAAAACATTTTGGTACATATTAAAGAAAGCGAAGATGGGAAATCTGCCTTCAAAATCATTCTCGGGCCATTTTTGACTGAGGGAACTGCCAAAACCTACCAAAAACTTTTATTGCAGAAACAGGAAATAAAAAGTATTGTGGTAGAGTTGGATGATTTGAATTGATATTGTTCCTCATATTACTATACAAAAGTAAAACTCTGCCTGTCAGCGTGACCCGGTCAGAACCCATTCCATGTCGGCTCAGTTCTGACACTTCTTGGTAGGGTCGGTAGCCGATGCTATTGCTCTCTAATCCGATGTGATCCGTAGTTCTTGAATGCAAGCCCAGTCTGAACCTGTGCCGAACAATGGAAATCAGTCTCTGACTGAAGTTTATATAATAGTAGATAATTAGGAACTGATGCACTAGGCTACTGCCCAAAACACTCGAAATTAGAATTGTGAGAAATGATCTGGGGTTCTGAAACCTCGGTTATACTTTTTTATAAGTTCTGTTGTCCAATAATTCCCTTACCTATTTTTTTAGGATATTCTATATAATGCTAGACATTGATGAGTTTTTCATTTCTGTATTTAGGTATTTTACTAATAAAGACATTGTTCAGGTATAGATAAAATTGTTTTATTCCCAGACAGAATGCAACGATTTTGTCAATTCCGTGCCTGAATACAGAGCTTCTTTTTTCTTGGTTTCCTTGAGAGGCATTCATCTTGACTTTCCTGTATTCTTTCAACCCCTCGCTGATGGATAATACATAAGAGAATACAGTAATAGCCATTAGTAAGCTACAGCGTTCCATTGTCCCTAGATTCATTTGTTCAAGGCAGAAGCCATTGGATTTCAAGTGCTTAAAGCAGTGTTTTATCTTATAGCGCAGAGAATAGCTCAGTCCTATTGTTTTGGCGCATTTGCCTAGATGGGTGCTCAAAAGGAACAGGAAAGGGTCTTTTGGGTCGTTTTTGGGGTTTTTCATGACCACAAAATACAACTTCTGTCCCTCCAGCTCGATAATCTTTCCCACGGCCTTGTCTTTCAGCTTGCTTCTGAGAACCTTGGAGACCATCTCCTTATAGGTTCCTGCCGCCTGCGCAGTCTATGGCATCTATGTAGGTGTTTTTCTTGGTTCTGATTGTGAAGTCCAATCCTTTGTCTCCCAGGTACTCGAACCAATCCGTGCCTATATATTCTCGGTCACCCAGCAGGGTTTTGCCCTTCAAATCGAAATATTCCAATGCCTTGCCGAGTAGCTTTTTGCGCTCTATGCAATTGCTCAGCCCATTCTTAGCTATATCCTCCCAGTAGATGGGGATGGCTACACTCCGGTAGACTATGCTCAGCACCTGATAATGGTGCCATTTCTCCCCAGGGCTGTTAAGTTCTAAATTCACAAATAATTTCCTTGATATTTGCAGCGGTCATCATCTGTGCCTTTTTGATTTTATCCCTTCCATTGATTCTGTGCAGATTGAGTCCTATTGAACTGGT
>JBLIFI010000496.1:0-3848 GCA_047633715.1 Flammeovirgaceae bacterium | reverse complement strand
TATTTCAGTAGACTTTTTACAAGAAAATCCGACAAGAATAAAAAAAACAAAAAGGTAGAGTTTTGAAGTTTTCATAGTAAACAGTTGAGGTTGGATTGGAGGATTTAGTAGTGTGAAAGATGCAAGGCTGCTTCTGGATATTAAGGCACAAGCGGATTTCCATTTTCGGCACAGGTTCAGACTGGGTCGGTAGCCGATGCTATTGCATTCAAGAACCTGCGCCAGCATTTTACGCTGGTTCAAGCGTGGACACTTGAACCAATTTTTACTAAGTGGACGAGTTGGAAGTTTTCTAGGTATTTTATTGGAGTAATCATCAATCAATTACTTCTCCGCCTTCGGGGTCTTCTGCCGAAATATCTAATGGTTCGGATTTGCCTTCATCTTCAAACTCTATGTTCACTTCTTCAAAACCTAATTGAGTCAAAAGCAGGCCTAAAAGTCTTCTGGTCTTGATCTGAACTGTATTTCGGACATCAAAATATTTGAAATTAGCACGAATATCTGTTTCTGCCTGCCTGTAGAACTCATCAATTTCCTCAATGCTTATCTTGTTTAGCAAAGGGCGAGTGTCGGAAACATATTCATTGACATGGAAATTTTCTGCAGGATAAGAGAAATTCAGAATCTCCACAGGAGGAAGAATAATGTCAATCTTGCCTTCTGTTATTTTCAGGTTTTTTGGTTTGATTTTACTGAAATCAATTCCCGCTTTAACCGTAGCTTCTGTGTCTGCCAAGAAAGTTGCATCTCTCACTCCCAACACCCTTTTCAAGCCTTTTGGAGTTTTCTTGGCCGCAATTACCTTGGTTATAATCATCTCTACGGTAGCCAATTTAGACGCTTTTCGAATTTTGCTAATGACCAAAGCACGTTCATTCTTGGGTTTGCAGGAGAAAGCCAAAAGTGAAATAATCAAAACAGGAATTAGTTTTTTCATATCGATTAGAGTTTTCAGAGTTGAAATCTCACGGAAGATAAAACGAATTTATTAAAAGCACTAAAAGTTAGGGAGATTACTTTTGTAGCTTTTTGGGACAAAACCACCACTATTTCAATCCAATTTAGAAAAATGCAAAGGCGGGAAACGGGAAATGTTTTTTTCTGGAAATCACTCATTTTTCAATAGGCAAAAATAGGCTACATTTGCCCACATGAATCAATTGTTTGGCGAGGTAAAGGCACTTTTGGCAAAAGAATTTCTGTTGGAGTGGAGGCAACGATATGCGTTGAGCGGTTTACTGCTCTACGTAATCAGTACGGTTTTTATCTGCTATTTGAGTTTCAACTTAAAGCGTGGAGCAATCAACCCAATTACTTGGAATACGCTTTTCTGGATTATTTTGCTCTTCACTTCTGTAAATGGAATTGCCAAAGGCTTCACTCAGGAGCGAGCAGGAAGGTTTTATTTCTACTACACGCTGGCAAGTCCCGAATCCATCATTATTTCCAAAATAATTTACCACGCAGTCTTAATGTTGGGCGTTTCACTCACAGCACTTTTGGTATATGTTTTCGTGATGGGAAACCCTGTTCAGGATTGGGAGCTATTTCTGGCAACTGTTTTATTGGGAGCAATTGGCTTCTCAACCACACTTACCATGATTTCCGCTATTGCCTCCAAGGCGCAGAACAGCGGTACTCTGATGGCAGTTCTTGGTTTTCCTGTGATTTTGCCCATGTTGCTTATGCTCATGAAGGTTTCCAAAAATGCACTTGATGGATTGGCAAGAAGCGCTAGCACGGAAGAATTACTGACTATTTTGGCAATTAACTTAATTGTAGTTTCAATTTCCTATTTGCTGTTTCCTTATTTGTGGAGGAGTTGAATGTATTTATTGGTGTTAAAAAAAGAAGATACTTTGAAACAAGTAATGCCATTTAAAACTAAATCGATTCAAAATAGAAATTTGCTCACGCAAATAGCATGTTTTACGACAACAGGATGTTGCCAGCTACAGGTATAATTTCTAGCATTACTTGTTTAACACTACTACCAAAAAGAAAACCCTTTCTCCGAAAGAGGAAAAAGGATTGAGTCATGTAAGAATAACTATTATTTTATCTGATAATCAGCTTTTTGATACTGCTTTTATGCCCATCAATTGCTAATCGGTAAAAGTAGATGCCTTTCTTCAAGTTACTTACCGAGAGTTCTTTTCGAGTAGATTGATTATCTAATATCACTTTGGAAACCACTTCTCCAATCACATTAAAAACTTCTAGTTCAGCAGTTTTATTGCTATCGGTAAGATTGTAGGAAAAAGTAACATAGCTAGAAGCTGGATTCGGATAAGCATCGAACAGAGTGGCTCCGTTCAACGAAATGGGGTCTCCACCACCAGCAGGCTCGGCAAATGATATTTGTGGTGCGCCTAGAAAGAGGCAGGCAAACAAAAAACTAAGTAGTAAAAAGTGTTTCATATCGGTAGTCGTTCTTGCAGTAAAATGTTTTTTTATTATAAGAATTGTGCTTCTTTCTAATTGTCTTATTATGCAAACGGAAAAATCATACAATTGGTTATTGCTTTAAACAAAGGTAAAGGTAATTTCCATTGAAAAAATACAATTTTTATGAAAGGCAGCTCTCTTTCTGTTAAAAAGAGTTGGACGTTTCAAACAAGGTTAGATTTCAATAACACAATTCCAAACCAATTAAAACCTAAAATATCGCTAATTGCATACTATTGTACATTTTTCATTTTCTTCGGATTTGAGAACTGGTTTGCCAGTCTAACCGAGAACTGTCAGAACTGATGGCCACCGTGGAACGGTTCTGACAGGCACGGTTTTACTTTTGCACAGTAGTATGCGCTAATTGGTATAACAAAAACTCCAACCTAAATGAATGGATTGGAGTTCTTAAATTTTGACTTTCCGATGACTTCCTAGAAGTTAGGAGAAAGTAGGTACTTTGAGTAGAAATCGTCAATCGCTTTTACTGCTTCATCAGGTGAGTCGGCAATGGTGATGAGTTTCATGTCTTCTGGGCTAATGTTCTTCTCGGCTAAAATAGTCCCTTCAATCCAAGACATTAATCCGCTCCAGAAGCTTTTTCCAACCAAAACAATTGGGAATTTCCCTATTTTCTGAGTCTGAATTAAGGTAATTGCTTCAAAAAGCTCATCTAATGTTCCCATTCCGCCAGGCATTACAATAAAGCCTTGTGAGTATTTCACAAACATCACTTTTCTTACAAAAAAGTAGTTGAAATTGATAAGTTTGTCACTATCAATATACACGTTGTTGAATTGCTCGAAAGGCAAATCAATGTTCAATCCAACAGATTTTCCGCCTTCAGAATGAGCACCTTTATTTCCAGCCTCCATAATTCCTGGACCTCCGCCAGTAACGACTCCGTAACCGTGGCGAACTAATTTAGCGGCAATTTCCTCCGCCATTTTGTAGTATTTATTATCTGATGGAGTTCTTGCCGACCCAAAAATGGAAACACAAGGTCCAATTTTTCCTAGTTTGTCATAGCCTTCCACAAATTCGGAAACCACTTTCAAAATCGACCAAGAATCATTCGATTTTATCTCATTCCAATCTCTTTCACGAAATGCACTTCTTATTTTCTGCTCTTCTTGGTTGATTGCCTTTTTCTTCTTGTCTTTTTTCTTGTCCTTCTTCATATCAAAAAATTTGTTAGTTATCTAAGTAAAATGCCAGTGCTTTTTTTGCAAAAAGCCTACTAAGATAGGCTTTTTTTTCCACTTTAGCTAATAAACTCATTCATATTGCAGGGCAACCGCACCTAATTTAGGCGATTTAACCCTAGTTTTCTTATGATATAATTGTTACACGAAAACAATTATATATTGTGTTAAGTAATATTTTATAATAAT
>JBLIFI010000495.1:0-3852 GCA_047633715.1 Flammeovirgaceae bacterium | reverse complement strand
CCAATTATATCATATCTTAACTGTTATATTATTTTTTTAAAGACTTAATTTGATTGTTATGCGATTATTATAAAATATTACTTAATACAATATGTAATTGTTTTCGTATAACAATTATATCATAAGAAAACTAGGGTTAAATCGCCTAAATTAGGTGCGGTTGCCCTGCTTTATTATTGATTATCAGTACTTTATGGTTTTTGTCATTTTGAGCTTGCGAAAAAACGATCTCAAACAACAGGTTTTGTATGTAAAACTCATAACTAATTGAATACCAGTATCGGGCAAGTCTAATAGGATATTGACTATCCGTTTTTTATAAAATAATAATACTAAATCTAATTCTGTCTTAGGAACGGGGAATAAATAAATGCGTGTTTTGTTGCAGTTTATTTTTGAGGCTAGTTTAGGCAAAAAAGTTTGGTATAGCACCGCTACGGCACACTTTTTTAACGAAGAATAGCCCAAAAAGAAACAAGAGGAAATAGCATCTTATTTAATTTCCGTTCCTTACTACTTGTAGAAATACAAATGACTGTTTATTCGATTGGTTCAAATTTAGTGATGATTGAATACAAAACAACTCCCGATTCAATTGTTTACAACGAATCGGGAGTTGTTTTTGAGACTATTCTTTAGGCAGCTTGAATTTCAGTAGTTGCCGAGTCTTCTTTGCTTTCGCAAAATTCAGGGTCTTTGCCACAGTAAGAGCAAGTTCCGCCATCAGGATTGAGAAATGGACTTTGCGAAGCGCAAGTACCTTTGAATTCCCCATTTTTCAAGAAAATGAGTCGAACTGCCATCAATGCGAAAAAAGAACCTACCAAACCGATTGCCAAAATTGCCGTCCACATACTATTATATTTTTTGTTAAGCACGTTGTGCCGTTTACTATTTCTGTTTTTAAGTAGTCTATCTTAAATGTTTTCCTATTTAAAAGTCTTAACAATCTCATTTATAGAAAGATACAAAAGTAATAAATAGCACAACGTGCTTAACTATAAATGAAGCGTTAAAAAGCTCAAAACAGAGCAATTTAAATTAAACTACTTATTAGATTGCTTTGCCTGTTTATTTCCAACAAAAATACTACCTGAAAGGTTTCGAGACAAAGAATTTGGTTTTTATGGCAAATTGATATTTCATCACAAAACTTCAATTGTCAAAAAAGCCAAGGCGTGCCTTGGCTCTACAAAGGTAAAATCATTTCAATTCTTTTTCTAAATCGTACCTCGTAATTCGTACATCAAAAATCACTTCCCTTTTATTCTATCAGGATTATCGGTAACAAACGATTTCCAACTTTTGCTTTGGCGTACAGAATTGCCATTTTGGTAATAATGGCAAAGTGCCACTCCGAGCGCATCGGTGGCATCCAACAAAAACTCTTCGTCTTTATTTTTGAATTTCAGAATTTGCATAATCATCTGTGCTACTTGCTCTTTAGAAGCACTTCCACTTCCTGTAACAGATTGTTTCACTTTCTTGGGCGCATATTCCGTAATTGGGATTTGCCGATACAAAGCGGCCGCCATCGCAACTCCTTGCGCTCTGCCCAATTTCAACATTGATTGCACATTTTTCCCATAGAAAGGAGCTTCCAAAGCCATTTCGTCTGGATGATAATCATCTATGAGTTGAAGCATTCGTTCAAATATTTTTTGTAATTTGAGTGCATGATTATCATATTTTTTCAAATGAATTACGCCATATTGTATCAAACTCAAGGTAGAACCTTTTACCATAATGATTCCGTAGCCCATCACATTTGTGCCTGGGTCAACTCCTAAAATAATGCGTTCTTTGGTGGCTTTTTGTATTTTCGTAATCATCTGGTTGGATTTTGAAGCTCGTTCTTCTTGCAAAGTAAGCAAGTTTGGATTTTAATTCGGCTATTCGGTGGGGAAATTCAACGTAGATTCATAGTGAAATGAAGGTTGGATTTTACCTATTTCTTACCGAACCAAGTTTAAACAGATTGCGTTGTTTGTTTATTCTTCCAGAAATAAAGCCGATTCATCATGCATTGATTCACTTGCGGAGAATACTTTATTTAATTCCCGTTCCTAATTCTAACTTTTCAATCAAAATTCACAACTTATGAAATTGAAATTTCCACTCTCACTTGTTTTTTCTTTCGCATTTCTCCTATTTTCCTTTTCTTCATTTGCAGGCGGTCCTTGGGCAATCGGAAAAAAGAAAGGCTTTTTGCAGGCTGGATTTACCTCTCTTAGTTATGATAAAGCTTATAATGGCGAAGGGAAAAGTAATTCGATTGGAACGGAAATTACCGATAACACCTTTCAGATTTACTCAGAATACGGACTTACTGATAAATTCACTTTGAAAACAATCATTCCCTACAAGTTTTTGAAGAGTGAAATCCTTAGCTCTTCGCAAAGTGTGAATGGATTGGGGAATTTGATAATTGGAGGAAAATATTTGTTAGTAGATAAGAAATTGAAGCTTTCTGGCGGTGTAGATATTTCCCTGCCAACTGCTCAAGAATCTATTCCAAGTGGATTGCGTACAGGTTATGATGCGCTTGGAGTCACTCCCTATTTCTCTTTGGGAAGTGGGAAAGAAAACTTGTATGGATTCGTAGAAGGAGGCGTAAACCTAAATTCAAATGAATTCAGCAGTAATTTTGTGGCGAATTTAGAAGTCGGCTACGCTCCCGTGAAAAACGTATGGATTGCTGGCTTCTCCGATGTTAGGCAATCATTTGAAAATGGCGATTTCCAAAATACAGACAACCTCACTTTTCTCACTTCTAGACTATATGTCAATGACCAATCTTATGCAGTTGGAGGTTTCAAAATCGCTTATGCCCACAAAGATAAGTTTGGAGTCAATTTCAGCAGAGTATTTGTGATTGCTTCAGCTGAAAATGTGGCGGCAAGTCTGCCATTCAATGTAGGCGTGTTTTTGAAATGGTAAGTGGATGTACGAATTTAGATATACGAAGTACGATTTAAAAAAAAAGACTGATAATCAGGCTTTTGAATCAGTACGAATTAAATATGTTTAAACACTTTGTGTTGTCGTTTTTACGTGTCGACTCAGAGAGTCGAGGTACAGTAATACTTTCTTAAAGTGGTTTCAAGTAATTCCATAAAGAGCGATGGGAAAAAAGGTTTCAAGGAAGTGAATTTGACTTAATCAACAAGCTATCTCACAAATTATCCCCAAATTTGCGAATAGTAAGTTTTCCAACTTTACTATTTTCCTATCTTACCATTTTACTATCTGATTCAATGCCCAAAAGACTCTATATCACACTCGGACTTGCTGTTATTGGTGGCTTACTACTTTTGTGGTATGCTAATTTAGGCGGTTTTGAAGACCCAAAAATTGAGCAAGTCGATAAGAAAGCAGTTAAATTCATTGGTAGAGCGCACAAGGGTTTTCCTAGCGATTCAGAAGTGGGAGGTTTGTTCAAAGAAATCCGTCAGCAAATAGAAGAAGGCAGGCTGATAGGGAACTTGAATGTGGTTTATTTTGGAAATCCAGACCAACACGAAGAACCCATCGAGATTTTTGTGGGAGTGGAAGTTAAAAATGAAGCATCTGAAGCACCTACAGGTTTGGAAATCAGAAAAATTGAGGCGGGAAAAGTAGCAAGGGCAATCGTCAATGCGTATTCTGTAGTTTCCCCAAATCCAAATAAGATAAATGAAATGCTGAAAGAGTCTTTGGAAGGAACGGGTTTGAAACCATCGGATATTTACATGGAACGCTACCGAAGCGAAAAGGAGATTTGGACAGAAGTTTATTTGAAGTAAGCTGAGAAAGTATTTATGGTAATGCTGTTTTAGTGTTGATGAATTTCCAACCTGTTTGTACTCAAAT
>JBLIFI010000494.1:0-3869 GCA_047633715.1 Flammeovirgaceae bacterium | reverse complement strand
AGATTGTTATTCAGGAAGGAAGTTTGTCGGTTAGCTTCTCCAATAACCCGAATATTGTGCTTCATCCTACTCAAAAAAATGAATTTGGTTCAAATAGACGTACAAAGTATGTTTTCACTAGGAATGAAAAAGAGGCTGTCAATTCTTTCAAGGTTTCTTCGGAGGGAACTGTGAAGAATATAGTTTTTAAGAAGTTGGATTGAGTCTTGTTTGGGAGAACTTCAAAAAACTTGACTTTCAAAGGCATAGACATTTGTGGTGATTGTAAACAAGTAAGTGAAAGAAATTAAATAAAGCGGCCATTATCGCAGTTTGTTTTTGAGGTCGGGCTACGTTAGCTAGTCTAGCGGTTCCCCGCTGGGACAAAAATAGTAGGCATAGCATCGCTATGGACACTATTTTTAACGAAGAATAGACCAAAAAGAAACAAATATAATGGAGTAAGTTATTTAATTCCTTTCACTAATGCTAAATCATAAAAAAACATAGCGCAAGTGTCCACTTGTACCTTTCTTAATAGCCATAGCATTGTTTCATACTACCACATTTGTTTGTGACTCTTTTTCGACTTTGTTATGGGAGTGTTTTTAGGTTTAACTTAGGCAATCCTTATTTTTGAAAAAAAAACAGATAACAATGCCCACCACAAAGCAAGTTTTCCAAAATATTTCCCAACAACTCACTCCAACCTACGGAAAACAAGAATCGGAAGCATTAGCTTTTCGGGTTTTGGAAAATCTATTTGAGCTAACAAGAACTGATTTTGTATTGGATAGTGAAATTGGCGAATATGATGAAAAGCGGTTGTTTGAGGTTGTACGAAAGCTGAAAAATCAAGAACCCATTCAATACATTTTCGGCAAAGCAGATTTCTATGGGTTAGAATTTGGAGTGAACCCAAGTGTACTCATTCCGAGACCTGAAACCGAAGAATTGGTTGATTGGATTCTACAAAATCATGCAAGAGAACAGAAATTACGAATTCTTGATATCGGAACAGGTTCGGGCTGCATTCCTATTTCTCTGAAAAAGAACATGCCCAATTCCGAAGTTCATGCCATAGATATAAGCCAGCGTGCTTTGGAAACTGCCAAACAAAATGCGAAATCCAACCAAACAGAAATTACATTTCATCAAATCAATATTTTGGAGAACGATTTGGCAAAACTCCCAGAGTTCGATTTGATTATTAGCAATCCACCTTATGTGTTGGAATTGGAAAAAGAGAAAATGACTCCGAATGTGCTGGAGCATGAGCCAGATTTAGCTCTTTTTGTTCCGAATAATGATGCGCTAAAATTCTATGAGAGAATTGCCAAATTGGCAAAGGCTAAATTGGTTCATGGTGGTTCTCTCTATTTTGAAATCAACGAAATGTTTGGACAAGAAAGCATAAAATTGCTAGAGAGTTTACATTTTGTCAATATCAATCTTCGGCAAGATATGCAAGGGAAAGACAGGATGATTCATGGAATGAGTATGTGAAAACAGACAGTTTAAAACCCAATCCAATCCTTTTTCTCTACCTTCGTAGCTATGCTTTTGGCTATTTCAATTTTGAAATAGTCGTATAGGCATACTTACCCAAGGACAAATGACTGATATTTTAATATATGGCTCTTACGGCTACACAGGGCGTTTAATTACGCAATGCGCTACCGACCGAGGACTCAAGCCAATTTTAGCAGGAAGAAATGAGGGGAAACTAAAGACACAAGCAGAGAAATACCATTTATCTTACCTTGTTTTTGACCTTTCCGAAGCTGAGAAGTTGAAGAATGCACTTCAAAAAGTGGAATTAGTAATTCATGTAGCTGGGCCTTATTCCCACACAGCGGAAACTATGTTGAATGCTTGTTTGGAGACGAAGACTCATTATGTAGATATCACAGGGGAAATTGAGGTTTTTGAGTGGATGGCGAGCCAAAATGAGAGAATCAAAAAGGCGGGAATTGTGGCGATTTCTGGGGCAGGTTTCGATGTTGTACCCTCTGATTGCTTGGTAAGTTACCTGAAATCCAAAATGCCTGACGCTACGCATTTGCAACTGGCTTTTAAAGGCGTTGGAGAACTCTCTCGTGGAACGGCTTTAACTATGATTGAGAATATTGATAGAGGTGGCATGATTCGGCAAGATGGAAAATTGAAATCTGTTCGGGCGGGCTATAAAACCAAAGTAATCAAACTTGGAAGTAAAGAAGTTCAAACCGTGAGTATTCCTTGGGGCGATGTTTCTACGGCTTATCATAGCACGGGAATTCCAAATATCATTGTTTATACCGCAGTAGATACGCCTAGTTTGCTTTTTATCAAATCTACCAATGTGATTGGGAAATTGCTTTCCTTCTCTCCAATCCAAAATTTCCTAAAAAAGCAGATTGAGGAAAGGATTAAAGGACCGAATGAGAAAACAAATCAACAAGCGAAAAGCCATTTGTGGGGCAAAGTGAGAAATGCGAAAGGCGAGAGTCTTGAAGCAAGGCTAGAAACTCCTGAAGCTTATTGGCTCACAGGGCAAACAGCTGTGGCAAGTGCAAAAAATATTTTAGCAACTAATTTGAAGTCAGGTTTCTACACTCCTTCATCGGCTTTCGGAGCAGACTTTATTATGGAGTTTGAAGGAGTCAAAAGGTTTTAGAATTGGAAATATTCTGCTCTATTGAACGATTATAACTTTCGTATAAAAAAAGGTGTTTGTTTGGAGCTAATCCAAGCAAACACCTTTTTTTAGTGTAAAAGACTCTATCCTCTCGGAAGAGATTGCAATCGCAAGAATTTTTTTCTTAGCCAAGGCATTACCACCGCAAGGTAGAAAAATGCTCCTGCCAATATCAAATTCATTACAAAAATCTCGTCAGGGCGAGATGTATTAATCTTTATTATATTTAGCATGTCTGATATAGCGCAAACCCAAAGAATAGAGAATGGAGCAAAAAAGCTAAGTGAAGTTGTGCAAATAGTCAAGAACTTAGAATAAGTAGTAGCTGTTGAAATACTTTTCACTTTGAAAAGAGTAAAAAGAACAATTCCCAACGATAAGAAAGCGAAAAACACTTCCTCATTTCCACCTCCAAACATCCCTGCATAAAGCCCAACGGAAATTCCAGAAGCTAATCCTACACCAATTATACTGATAATTGATAGTATAAAATCTTTGAGGGAAACACTTTTGAAGTTGAAAAGTAATAAAGAAAAACCTAGAGCAAATAAGATAGACAATCGGGAAAGAACAGAATAATTTGTTGGGCTTAGCTCTCTATGAGCTTCTTGGATGCTGTCCATTTGAGATTTTACAAACTCTTTTCGGTTTTCCAAGCCTAAATTGAGCTGTTTTTTTGCTTTGAATAAGGCAAGAACCTCATCGGGAGATGCTTCTAAATCTCCACCATATTTATTGAATATTTCTTTGAAAGAACTGATTATTCTGATGTGTTCGTTGTCTTTCCCATACAAGAAGAAGGACTCTATGCTTGGTTTATAGAGTTGTTTTGTCTCTTGAGAGTAGTCGTAGCCAAAATAATCGAACCCATAAGAGCAGTAAGAATTTTCGGTTTCAGTCTCCGCACACGCTATATATTGGTAAATGTCACCATAATTATTTCCGTAAGATTTTTCTGATGAGTAATTATAGGAATCGTAAACATCATTGATAAAGTAAGGATTTCCCATATTCAATGAAAGCAAATCTGCATGCCATTCGCTTTCGCTTACCAAACTTGCCATTCGGTTGTCAAGAATTCTGCCCAACTGTAAAGAAGGAAGGGCAAAAAGGAAAAACGTAGCGGTGTAAATTCCGAATCTTGCTAAAGCCAATCCGCTGAATCTTTTGCCAAAATTTTGCTCAATGGAATATTGCATTTGTGTATAAA
>JBLIFI010000493.1:0-3870 GCA_047633715.1 Flammeovirgaceae bacterium | reverse complement strand
CAAGTTGCCAAAAATAGTCTCCGAAATTAGAGAAAGCATCAAAAATGCAGGTGGCGAAGTTCATTTCAATACGAAAGTAACCGATTTCATTCTCCAAGGAAAAGAGATGAAAGGAGTCGTTACCGCAGAAGGAAACAAGATTGAAGCAACTGCAGTTTTGCTCGCCACAGGGCATTCTGCAAGAGATATTTTTGAATTATTAGACAAGAAGGAAATTGAGATCGAAGCCAAACCCTTCGCTTTGGGCGTTCGGGTAGAGCATTCCCAACAACTAATTGACAGCATACAATATAATATAGCAGACCGAGGTGAATTTCTACCTGCTTCTTCTTATAGTTTGGTAAGCCAAGTAAACTTTGAGGGAAAGGAGAAAGGCGTTTTCTCTTTCTGCATGTGTCCAGGTGGCTTCATCGTTCCCTCCGCCACGGCTTCTGGCGAAGTGGTTGTGAATGGAATGTCTCCATCAAGACGGAATTCCAAATTTGCCAACTCGGGAATTGTGGTTTCCGTAGATGAGTCTGATTGGCAAAAAGACTTCGGGCAGTTCGGGGATTTGGCTGGATTGCGCTTTCAGGAGTCTATTGAGCGAAAAGCTTGCGAAATTGCAGGGAATACACAAGTTGCCCCCGCACAAAGATTGGTAGATTTTGTAAGCGGCAAAACCTCTAAATCTCTCTTAGAAACTTCTTACCAACCGGGCTTGGCTTCTGTCGAAATGCGCCAAGTATTGCCCAAGCAAATCACGCACCGACTCAAATATGGTTTCAAGAGTTTTGGCACAAAAATGAAAGGCTACTTCACCAACGAAGCACAAATTGTTGGTGTAGAAAGTAGAACCTCCTCGCCTGTTCGGATTCCACGAGATTCAGAATCTTTGGAGCATCCACAAATCCAACGGTTTTTCCCTTGCGGAGAAGGTGCTGGCTATGCAGGTGGAATTGCCTCAGCAGCAATGGACGGAGAGAAATGTGCCGAGAAAATTGCCGAGCTTTATGGTAAGTAATGAGTAAATTTGAGAATGTGGTAATTTGAGAATGAGAAAAAGTCAAAATTTTCCTGTGTAAGATTTTACTCAAACTAACTGTTTTACCATTTACAATAAAAAACTACCTGTGCCTGTCAGAACCTTAGTTCTGACAGATTTCGAGTCCTCAGACTCGAAAAGGATGATGCAATAGATGACTAAAAAATCAAATTTTTGTAAAAGCAATTGAGTGGAGTCGTTATTTTGTGTTTGCAGTAGAACCAAAAAACACTCTAAATCCTATTACTAACTTAAAGAGATGGACCACCTCCAGAGTTAGTAGCTTATTATTTCTAATCAACACTAATATTCCCATTCAAATCATCTATTATTTATAGAGAATGAAAAGCCAAAAAGTCATCAATGACCCAGTTTACGGATTCCTTACGATTCCCTCTAAGCTGATTTTTAAAATTGTCAGCCATCCTTATTTCCAAAGATTGAGGAGAATTAGGCAGTTAGGTTTGACAGATTATGTCTATCCTGGTGCACTTCACACTCGTTTTCATCATGCATTGGGAGCAATGCACTTGATGAGTGTTACTCTCGACAACCTCAAAGCAAAAGGGCATAAAATCTCCAAAAAAGAATACGAATCTGCCCTAATTGCCATTCTACTACATGATATTGGGCACGGCCCTTTTTCTCATGCCTTGGAATACAGCATTTTGCGTGGAGTTGACCACGAGCAAATGTCTTTATTGCTGATGAACCAACTCAACAAAGAGTTCAGAGGAAGGCTTGACTTGGCGATTGATATTTTTACTGGCAAATATGAACGCAAATTCTTCCATCAATTGGTTTCCAGCCAGTTGGATATGGACAGGTTGGATTATTTGCAGAGAGATTGCTTTTTCACAGGTGTAGTGGAAGGGAATGTAGGCGTGAAAAGGATTCTCAAAATGCTAGATATCCACAACGATGAAATTGTGGTAGAAGAAAAGGGGATTTACAGTATTGAAAGCTTTCTGAATGCTAGGCGTTTGATGTATTGGCAAGTGTACTTGCACAAAACCACCGTAAGCACCGAACAAATGCTTACTAAAATAGTACAGAGAGCAAGATGGTTAGTGGAACGTAAGCATGAGGTTTTCGCAAGCCCACCGCTCCATACACTTTTGAATAATTCCCTCACAATCAATAGCTTCAAAGAAAACCCTGATTTTTTGAAAGCTTTTGCCAAACTAGATGATTTTGATATTTGGGGAGCAATAAAGATTTGGGTTCATCATGATGACAAAGTGTTGAGCATGTTGAGTGAAAACATCCTCAATCGCTCCCTATTCAGGACTTCTTTCTACAATGAACCTCCGTCTGAATACAAAATCGGCAAAGTTCGAGACACGATTCGAGAAAAGATGAAGCTCAGCGCAGAAGATGTGGAGTTTATGTATGCCTACGGGAATATTACCAATGCAGGTTATGCAGCCAACTCTCAAACGATCAATATCAAAACTAAAAAGGGGAAAATAATTGATGTTGCCAAAGCTTCCGATTTACCCAACATTAAAGCATTAAGCAAAATCGTGAGGAAATACTACTTGAGTTACCCAAAGGGATTGGGAATAAAATAGCAGCTTGTTAAGAAATAGAGAGCTAGGCTCTATCTACGGCAAACAAAAAAAAGAGGCTCAAATCTGATTCGAGCCTCTTTTTTTACTAACTAAATTAAAATTTAGTTCAGTTTGAATATGATTGGGAAAGTCATTTTTTGCTTTACAGCTCTTCCTCTTTGCTTTCCAGGATTCCATTTTGGAGCTTCCTTCAAGATACGCATAGCTTCCTCATCACAACCTCCACCAATTCCCCTTGCTAGGGTCACATTTGTAATAGAACCATCTTTATCTACAATAAAGGTCAAGAATACTTTTCCTTCAATTCCCATTCTTTTTGCCTGTCTTGGGTAGTCAAGGTTTTTCTTAATGTATTGATAAAAAGTTTTCATTCCTCCTTTTGGAGCAGCAGTTTCCTCAACAATTGTAAAAATCTTATCTACAACCTCAACAACCTCTTCTACTACTACAACTTCCTCCACAACTTCGGCAACTACAACTTCCTCCGAAAATTCCTCGAATACATCCTCAATTTCTTCCTCTACTTCCTCTTCGTCAGGAACCTCTACAATAATTGGAACTACAACTGCTGGTGGTGGCGGTGGCTTTTGCTCAGTTGGTGGAATCTCGATTTGCTCTTCGGTTTCTACATCCAAAGTACCTAAATCAACCAACTCTTTTTTTCCAAAATCAGGGTAATTGAATGCGACAGTTGTGAAGCCTAAACTAAGCGCCAATCCAACCATACCTATAAGGGTAGAGTATTTGTTGACATCAACTGCATAATGTTTTTTACTCAAGCTATCGGTAGGCTGATTGTTTGCAATCAGTTTCTTACTTGCATTACTGATAATTCCCTTGAACAAAAACACCAACCCGACAACTATCACCACAAACACTACTACTGTCCATAATGGGCCGATTTCACCTAATACTTGATAGAACATGATGTATTTATTTTAATTTTTAGCTTAAAATTCGTTATCGCAATTATATTCAAAGATAATGGATTCGGCAAAAAAAACCTAGTATTAGAAGTTAAATTACCGCATAAGTCGGCTGAAAGCCATCTTAATATAAAGGAAATCAAATATGAATTTCTGTAGTAAGCTGTTGGACTGCCTCATTATCAATCCTTGTTATGGTTGGGATTTCCCCCAAAAGCTCCAATTCAGTCCGAGAGAGAATGATTTCTTTTGTTGATTGAACTGCCTCGCCATTGAAAATAATTCCTTTTATTGGGATGTTTCTGCTTTGCAAAGCCTCTACAGAAAGCAAAGTATGGTTAATGCT
>JBLIFI010000492.1:0-3873 GCA_047633715.1 Flammeovirgaceae bacterium | reverse complement strand
ATCATTTATCGGATGAACCTGATTCTGCTTATTTGCAATGGGAAGTTCCAAAGAAATTCGATTGCTTCTCGAACGGAAAACTCCAATCAGTTGAGGAAATGGAAGGTGGCTATTTAAGACATAACTATTTTGTCAGTAACCCGATTGACAATTACAATATTGCCTTCTATTTAGGAAACTACAAAACAAAGGAACTAGAGTACACTTCGCCTATAGATTCAGCAACGCACATTGTGAAGTTTCATACGCTAGACTATGAAACTGAGAAGGATATAGATTATACTTTTTCAAATGTGGAAGATATGCTCTATTTCTATGAAATAGCTTTTGGGGCTATCCGTATTGGAACGATGGATTGAGCCTCATCCAATCTCCGCACAGAGGTATGGAGCACCAAGGTTGTTTGGCAATTGGTAAGCATTTGAGTAAAGGCAATGGTAGTTATATGATGGTGGTTGCTCACGAAATTGCCCATGAATGGTGGGGGAATTCCGTTTCTGTAGCAGATATGGCAGATGCTCGGTTGCAAGAAGGATTCGCTACTTATTCGGAAATACTCTTTCATGAATACTTGAATGGAACTACTGCCTACAACAAATACATTACTCGTATTTCCAATGCAAATAGTGGAGGAGTCGGAATTATTGGTAAACGAGATGTAAATGCAAATACATTTAAAAATAACGATATTTATTACAAAGGCGCAATGGTTCTACATAATCTGAGACAGGAAGTTGATGATGTAAATGTGTTTTTCCAAATTTTGAGAGTTTTTCAAATGAAATTTCGTAATAAAACGGTTGATACCAACGATTTTATAGAAACTGTAAATTTGGTCACGCAAAAAGATTATCGCCCGTTTCTTATGGCAGAACTAAACAGATAATAGAATTCCTACGATTTGATTGTATTATTCTTGTTGCTTTTCCATGATTAATGAGGTAGTTTGCCTAGTAAATTTATGCTTATAAAATGGAAAAAAGCCTTCTAACTTCTGTTATTCTACCTATATCTTTGGCAGTTATTATGCTTGGGATGGGACTTTCCTTGCGAGTGGATGACTTCAAGAGAGTTTTCAAGTTCCCAAAAGCAGTTCTGATAGGAACCGTCAATCAGATTATATTATTGCCTTTACTGGCTTGGGCATTAATCTCCCTATTAGATTTAGATGCAGGAATTGCAATTGGGCTAATCATTTTGTCGGTTTGCCCAGGCGGAACAACTTCTAACCTCATTTCGCATGTTTCCAAAGGAGACACGGCACTTTCAGTTACGCTGACTGCAATTAGCACTTGTGCCACATTCTTTACAATTCCCATTATTGTGAATTTGGCACTTGCGCATTTCAGTACAGAAACTCAAAAATTCGAACTCCCAATTACTCAAACCATAGGCGCACTTTTTTTGATTACGATTTTGCCAATTTCGATAGGAATGACAATTAAAAAGCGTTTCCCTAACCTTGCGGAAAAACTAGATAAACCTGTAAGAGTGCTCTCTGTTGTTTTTTTTGCTATTATTCTGGCTGGAATCACCTATAAAGTCAGAGATACTTTCTTCGAATTTTTAGCTGAAAGTGGTTTGGCTTGCGGTTTATTGCTTTTCTCAACACTCACATTAGGTTTTTTCAGTGCAAGGTTTTTCAAACTAACACTTCCTCAATCCATTACCATATCCATAGAAACGGGTATTCAAAACGGGACATTGGGTTTGCTAGTTGCTACACAACTCATTCCGAATGCTCTCCCAGAATTCTCTATTCCGTCTGCCACTTACGGGCTGATGATGTTTATTCCTGCTATGTTCTTCATGATGTTTTTCGGAAAAAGGAAAAGAAGTACAGATAGTTAGATTGTCTGAAAATTGATTTGTGAATCTATTCTCCACACTTTTCAGTAATTTTTAGATGGAATACTATTTTCTATTTCTAGTAAAATAATCGTCTGTCCATCTAAACTACTTATATTTGCGGAAAATTGTGGGTTAACACACTCGCAAAATTCATAAAGCAAGCAATTTCAGTCAATGGAAAACCATAAAGCAGGATACGTAAGTATTATAGGGAAACCAAATGTGGGTAAATCCACACTTTCTAACCAATTGGTTGGAGAGCGTTTATCAATTATTACCTCAAAAGCGCAAACTACACGCCACCGAATTTTGGGAATTCTCAATGGAGAAGATTTTCAAATTGTCTATTCTGACACACCAGGAATCATTAAGCCGAAGTACGAACTCCACAAATCTATGATGCGTTTCGTTCACACTTCTTTGGATGATGCAGATGTAATTCTTTTCGTAACCGATATTTTTGAGGAATACGATGAGGATGATGTGATTGAGAAACTCAAAAATATTGATGCGCCTGTAATCTTACTTATCAACAAAGTAGATTTAGCAGATGAGGAAAAGGTAAGAGATAAAATTGAGTATTGGGGAAGTAGAGTGAAAGCCGAGAAGGTTTTGCCAATCTCCGCACTCCACAATTTCAACGTACCAGAATTGCTGAATCTGATTGTGGAAAACCTGCCTGTGCATCCGCCTTATTTCCCAAAAGACATGCTGACGGACAAGCCAGAGAAATTTTTCGCTGCGGAAATGATTCGAGAGAAAATTTTCACCAACTACAAACAAGAAGTCCCGTACAGTTGCGAAGTGATGATTGAGTCTTTTAAAGAAACGGACGATTTAGTAAAAATCCGTGCGGTTTTGATGGTGGAGCGAGACAGCCAAAAAGGAATCTTGATTGGGAAAGGTGGTGCAAAACTCAAAAAAGTAGGTACAGAAGCAAGAAAGGAAATGGAGAACTTCTTCCAAAAGAAAGTGTTCCTAGAGCAATTCGTGAAGGTAGAGCCTGATTGGAGAGCGAATAAAAGCAAGTTGAAAGGGTTTGGATATAGTGAGTAGGGATTTTGGATTTACGAGGTACGATTTAAAATATTGGCAGTTTATTTAGCAGTATTACTTTATAATCACCTCCAAATAACTACGAACTATGATTTTATTATCTGGCATTACTGGATCAGCTGTTATAACTATATTTATACTGTTCTTTGTTTTAGGCATCATACCTTTTACGATATTACAAGTAATTATTCGAATGAAGTTCAAGAGTTTCATGTCACAACTGAAACAAAAGACTGCTAACTATATTTTATTTCAATTGGGGATTTTTGTTTTATCATCCTTTGTAACATACCTTTTCCTTATGGCTAGTTATTGGTTTACAGGTAAGGGGTTGCTAGAGTAGCTGAGTTTGGTTTAGCTAAAAGAAAGCGGTTTTTCATAGAAAACCTCGGCAATATGCATAGCTACTGCCGAGGTACGACTCCTCCGAAATAACATTATTTCATGTCAGAAATCATTTTCCATAACAAACCATTTGAACTTCAAGGAATGGGAATTCCTGAATTTGAGTTAAGAAAAGGAGAAATGGTTCGGATTTATGTTCCTAATTTTGATAAGGAAAACAAAGCTTTAGGTGGAAGTTTTGCAAATCAGCTTTCTGGAATATTTCAAAAACTGCAACCTGATTTTGTTCAATCAAAAACATACAGACCAAGTGA
Organism: Flammeovirgaceae bacterium; assembly: GCA_047633715.1. Taxonomy (GTDB): domain Bacteria; phylum Bacteroidota; class Bacteroidia; order Cytophagales; family Flammeovirgaceae; genus JBLIFI01. Next base: position 307 of record JBLIFI010000492.1, on the reverse strand, counting down.
ATGGCAAGAGTTTTTTCATCGAATGACTGTTGAAGGTTTCCTAATTAAAAAACTTGGTTTGGATGCAGAAACCGCTAATCATATTGCTGAAAAATTCAGCTTAGAATTAGATTGGAAGTACACCTCTTTAGGTAACACTCATATAAAGATTCTATCCATTTTCAACCATTTTAGAGAAAACGGGCGCATCTCATTTTGTCGCAATAAATTAAAATGCACTTTTTATGAATGCTAGATTTCTAATAAACCCAACGTCTGGCAGGGTTTTTAACCTCTGCCAGCGTATGCTTTTTTAGTGTGCGACATT